>NZ_VRVE01000025.1:0-46668 GCF_008040035.1 Methylobacterium sp. WL9 | reverse complement strand
GGGGCGCGGCGCGCCGGGGGCCAACGCCTTGCCGGCCGGCACGAACAGCGCGTGCAGGTGCCAACCCTTTTCGCGAATTGCTGCGGCCTCGCGCTCGGCCGCCTGCCCGACGCCGTCGCCATCGGTGATCAGCACCACGTCGGCTGCGACGACGTTCGCCTCGTCCAGGATCTTTCGCGCGAGGGTGAGGCCGCGCTCGGGGTGGCTGCCGCGATCGGGCACTGTTTCGGAATCGAGGGCGAACAGCGTCGTCGCGATCGCGTCGCGATCGGTGGTCGGAGAGACGGCGGTGTAGGCATCACCGGCATAGACCACGAGGGCGACGGAGCGGCTGCCCGCCGCCTGCGCCACCGCCTCGGCCGCCTGCCGCGCCTCCTTGAAGCGGCCGCCTTCGGTGACCGAGCGCGACAGGTCGAGCACCACGACGGTGGCGTCGAGGTTGCGAAAGGTCGAAGCATCGGGGCGCTCGTAGGCCGGCCCGGTCAGCGCCAGCGCGACGATCCCGGCCGCCACCGCCGCGACCACGTTGGCCTGCCGCCGCCCACCGAGCACGGCCCCGCGCCGTTGCATCATCGCCATCAGCGCGGGATCGACGGCCTTCACCCAATCGCCGAGGGGCGCCGAGCGCCAGGCGGCGCGGAGCGCGAGGAACGCGATCACGGGGATGGCGAGGAGCCAGAGGGGGCGGAGGAGGGCGTAGGTGTCGAAGCTCATGGCGCCACCGATCGGTCGCGACGGGGTAGCGGCCGGACGTGGCTCTCCTTCCCCCTGTGGGGAAGAGTTGGAGGTGGGGGTGGCTCCGCCAGCCGCCGACACAGGCCAGCGGAACCACCCCCACCCTCGGTCCCTCCCCACAAGGAGGAAGGAAGGGCGCCGCTAAAAACGCGATGAACTGCCGCCATCACGCGTCCCGCCTCACCGCGAGCAGCCCACACGCGCAGAGCAGCGCCAGCGCAGCCGGCCAGGGCCAGAGGTCGCGGCGGAGCGGCACGGGTGGCGCCTGGGCGCGGCCGCCCTCGAGCTGGTCGATGGAATCGGCGACGGCGTTGAGGTCGTCCGTGGTCTTGACCCGGAAGGCCCTGCCGCCGCTGACCTCGGCCATGTCGCGCAACGTATCGACGTCGACCACGTCCTGCTCGTTGTCGGGATTGTTCGCCATGTCGATCGGCCCCAGCGCGATCGTGTAGACCCGGACGCCGAGTTCTTTGGCCAGGGCGGCTACGTCCTTCGGCGAGGTCTGCCCGGCATTGTTGGCGCCATCGGAGAGCAGCACCACGACCTTGTCCGAGGCCGGCGGCGGGCCGTCGCCGTCGGCGCTCGCGATCTGGGCCGGGGCGAGGCGCTTCAGGGCGAGGCCGAGGCCGTCGCCGATGCCGGTGGAGCGCCCGACGAGGCCGATCGTCGCCTCCTCCAGCGTCCGCGCCACCGAGGCCGTGTCGAAGGTCGGCGCGGCGGCGACGTAGGCCTGGTCGGCGAAGGCGACGAGGCCGATCCGGTCGCCGGCCCGGCGGCGGATGAAGCCCGCGCCGACGCGCTTCACAGCCGCCAGCCGGCTCACGGTCTCGCCGTCGAGAGAAAAGTCCCGGCGCTCCATGCTGCCGGAGAGATCGAGGGTCAGGATGATCTCGCGGCCCGAGGCCGGCAGGGCGTTGGCCGAAAGCACGAGGCGCGGGCCGCTCAAGGCGACGACGAGGGCGGCCCAGAGCGTCCAGACCAGCCAGATCCGCCGCCGCCCGCGCGCGATCAGGCTCTCGCCGCGATCGGCCCCGCCGATGAGGGAGGGAGGCACGCGCAGCGCCCCGCTCGTACCCTCGCGCTCGGCCGGCATGAGGCGAGCGAAGACGAAGGGAGCAGCCAAGAGCAGCAGCGCGTAGGGCGCCGCGAGGTCGAAGGCCGAGACGAGGGCGGAGAGCCAGGACGGCATGTCACGCCTTGATCCGGGAGAAGAGACGGGCGAGTTCTGCGTCGATCGCGGCGGGGTCTGCAGCGACCGGTCGGCGATACAGGCCATCGACGAAGGCCTGGCCGGCGCCGCGGCTGAAGAAGTCGGTGGCGAAGGTGCCGTCGAGCTTTTGGGCCCAGGCCGTACCGCGAGTGGACGCGGCTTCCTCGCCGGCTATCGTACGGACGACCCGGCGCAGCAGCCGCGCCTGCTCCGTCAGCCGCGCCTGTGGCGCGAGGTTTCTCGCGACTGCGAGTTCACGCAGCGCGGCGCGGCGCACGGTAGAGCGCATCCGGGCGCGCAGGATCCGCGCGAGCCCGACGATCAGCGCGGCAGCGAAGCCAAGGGCAATCGCGGCGACGATCTCCCCCTGCAGGACGCTGCCGCCGCCGGTGGGCAAGTGCAGGCCGCGGAGGGTGGTGAGTTCCGGGTTCATCGCGGCGCCTCCCCCTCTCCCCGTATGCGGGGAGAGGCCTGCATGGACCTCGTCGTCCATGCAGGAAGCGGAGGCGAAGCCGAAGCGAGGGTGAGGGGGCGTCTCTGGATGTTACTCCTCCGGAAGCACCTCCTCACCTTCGGCTGCCGCCTCGCCGCGCCGACGATGAGGTCGTCGCGGCCCTCTCCCCGCCTCGCGGGGAGAGGGGATGCATCGGTGGTCGCGAGCGCATCACAGCATCGCATCGAGCCGCTCCATCAACGGCGCATACGCCTCGGGTCCGGTCTCGACGTCGATGCGCAGGCCCTCGATACCGCGGTGGTGCATCTCGGCGAGGCGGTCGTCGGCGGCCTTCGAGCCGGGCTCGGCGCGCTCGGCCTCGATGGTGCCGCGCTGCCCGTCCGGCATGGCGTAGGGATAGAACCCGGGAGCGCGCATGCGCTCGAAGGCGTCCGAGACCAGCAGGAGACGGATCGAGAGGCGCTCGGCCAGGACCGTGAGCACGTTGTCGAAATCCGCGCCCGGCGCATCGAGGGCGGTCGCCATGACGAGGTGACCGCCGGAGGGCAGCAGCGAGCGCGCGAGGTTCAGGATCGGGCCGAGCGGCGGGTCGTCCGTGGCCGAGGCCGCCAAGGCGACGGCATGGGCCTGGGCCATGGCGCCGGTGACGGCGGTCATGACGCGCTCGCCACCGCTGGGGCGGATCACCACGGGCTCGCCCGTACCGGCGACGATCAGTCCGACACGGCCGCCGTCGCCGACCACGCGCCAGCCGAGGAGGGCCAACGCCTCCGCCGCCGCGACCGAGCGGAGCGCCCGGCGGGTGCCGAACAGCATCGACGGCCGAAAGTCGACGAGCAGGACCACGGTGCGGTCGCGCTCGTCGTGATGGGTGCGCACATGCAACTCACCGGTGCGCGCGGTGGCGTTGCGGTCGATGAAGCGCATGTCGTCGCCCTCCGACCACAGCCGCACGTCGTCGGGCTCCGAGCCGCGCCCGCGCTTCTTGGTGACGATGCCGCCCGGCAGGCCGGCCAGCGTACGCGAGGCCGGCGAGACGCCGCGCCGGGCGAGATGGCGCAAGCCCATCAGCGTCTCGCCGGAGAGGTGGATTCCGGAGGCCTGATAGGGGTCGGTGGTGGGCGCCGCCGAACCGGACATGATTCAGAGCGCCCGCGTCTGCGCCACGAGCCCTTCGATGATGCTCCGCGCCGTGCGGCCCTCGGCGGCCGCGCGCCATGTCAGGCCGATGCGGTGGGCGAGGGCGTCGCTGGCGAGCGCCGCGATGTCCTCCGGGATGACGTGGTCGCGGCCATGCAGGTAGGCGCGGGCCTTGCCGGCGACCATCAGGGCGAGGGTGCCGCGCGGCGAGGCCGGATGCTCGATCGCGGCGCGCAGTTCCTTCGAGACGGATTCGTTGCGGGTGCCGGCGACGATGCGGACGAGATAATCCTTGAGCGCGGGCGAGACGTAGGTGGCGAGCGCCGCTTCGCGCGCGGCGAGGATTTCCTCGACCGAGAGTTTCACGGCGATCGGCTCGGCGTGATGGTTCAGCTCGCCCTCGACGAGGTCGAGAATCTTCCGCTCGGAGGCCTCGTCCGGCATCTCGACGACGACGTGGAGCAGGAAGCGGTCGAGCTGGGCCTCCGGCAGCGGAAACGTGCCGGCATGTTCAATGGGGTTCTGCGTCGCCACCACCATGAAGGGGTCGGGCAGCTTGTGGGTATGGCCGGCTACCGTGATCTGGCTCTCGGCCATGGATTCGAGCAGGGCCGACTGCACCTTGGGCGGCGCGCGGTTCACCTCGTCCACCAGAATAAGAGAATGGAACAGCGGGCCGGGCAGAAACTCGAAAATCCCGGCATCCTGGCGCCACACCGTCGTGCCGGTGAGATCGGCGGGCATCAGGTCCGGCGTGCACTGGACGCGGGCGAAGGAGCCGTCGAGCCCCTCCGAGAGCCGCTTGACCGCGCGGGTCTTGGCGAGACCCGGCGCGCCCTCGATCAGGAGGTGGCCGCCACCTAGCAGGCCGATCAGAAGACGCTCGACGAGGCCGGTGCAGCCGATCAGCCCGTGTTCGAGGCCGTCGCGCAGGGCGAAGATGCGGGAACGCAGGTGGTCGTCGGCGGGGCTGGGCGCCGCCGCAGGACGCTCGGCCAGGGTCGCGCCGCTCATGAGCGCTTCGTCCGATGGGACAGGACCGGTCCGATCACCCGCATGATACGCGTCTCCTCGTTGTGGTTTCTTAGGAGGACCACATTCAGCGGATGTGCCCGTTGCTGCGGGCGCACGTCAATCCCGGGTTGGATCGGCAAACATCGATCGGTCAATTTGCCCGAAGGCGGGATCGGCCGCGTCGGCCTTCACCGAAACGTCACACGGCTCCACCATCAGAGCGGAATGCCCGGTCCCTTCACCGTCGCCACGCCCGAAGCGCTGAATTCGGCGATCAGCTTGGCCGTCGCCTTCGGCCTCGGCACCGTCATCGGCGCCGAGCGGCAGTATCGGCAGCGGACGGCGGGGCTGCGCACCGCCGTGCTCGTCTCGGTGGGGGCTTCCGCGTTCGTCGATCTCGGCATGCGGCTCACCGGCAGCGAGGGGGCGGTGCGCACCGTGGCCTACGTGATCTCCGGCATCGGCTTCCTCGGCGCCGGCGTCATCATGAAGGAGGGCATGAACGTGCGCGGCCTCAACACGGCCGCCACGCTCTGGTGCTCGGCCGCGGTCGGCGCCTTCGCCGGGGCCGACCTGCCGCTGGAGGCCTGCTTCGTCGCCGTCGCGGTACTCGCCGGCAACACGCTGTTGCGCCCGCTGGTGAACCTCATCAACCGCATCCCGATCGACGAGAGTGCAACCGAGGCGACCTATGAGGTGCAGGTGACGACAGAGGCCGAGACCGCCGGACCGGCGCGCGACCTTTTGGTCGAGCGGCTGGAGGCGGCCTCCTATCCGGTCAGCGGCGTCGAGGTAGAGGAGCGCGGCGACGAGGTGGTCGAGGTCGTCGCAACGCTCACCGCGACGGCGGTCGACTCTAAAGAGTTGGACGCCGTGGTTGCCGAACTCGCGGCACAGCCCGGCATTCGCCACGCCACCTGGTCGGTGCAGACGGGCGACTGAACGCGCACCCGATCCTGTGCGCCGGCACACGGGCCATCGCCGGCTGCGGCCTTCCCCTGCGACGCGTCCGCACCAATCTGCCCGTCAGCGGACCGATCCTTGAACTCGGTTACGCAGGAGACGGAACCATGGCGAACTCACAGAAGAATGCGCTCATCGTCGGGGCGTCGCGCGGGCTCGGACTCGGACTCGTCGAGACCTTCCTGACGCGCGGCTGGCGCGTCACCGCGACCCAGCGCAAGGCCTCGCCGGACCTGGCGAAGCTCCGGACCGGCGCCCTCACCATCGAAACGGCCGATATCGACGACGATGCCGCCGTCGTCGCGCTGCATGGCCGGCTGAGCTCCCAAAAATTCGATCTGGTCTTCGTGGTCGCCGGAGTTGCGACGCAGGCGCACGATCCGCTGCACGAAGTCCCGCGCGATGTCGCGGCCCAGGTCTACCTCACCAATGCGGTCAGCCCGATCCGCTTCGCCGAGGTCTTCGCCGACACGGTCGCGCCGGGCGGCACCCTCGCATTCATGAGCTCCATCCTCGGTAGCGTCGGACTCAACGAGAGCGGCGGCTGGGAGAATTACCGGGCGAGCAAGGCCGCGCTGAACACCAATGCCCGCAGCTTCGAAATCCGCCACCGCGAGCGGCCATTCGGCGTGCTGCTGCTGCATCCGGGCTGGGTGCGCACCGAGATGGGCGGCGCGGACGCGGATATCGACGTCGATACGAGCGTCACCGGCATGGCCGACGTGATCGAACGCCGTCTCGGCGAGCCCGGTGTGGCCTATCTCGACTACACGGGGGAGACGCTCGCTTGGTAGGTCGGCGCTCCGCCGCCGGAGAATCGGCCACGTCTCCGGCGGCCTGCGGCGTCTCTTATGATGGGAAACGGCCGCCGGATCGGGCTTCGGCATGGCTGCGAGGGCGAATTCCACACGATTGCCTCCGCGAAAACCACTGAGTCACCGATGCGGCGAGAGGGCGCAGATGCGCTTCTGGCACACGCAACCTGGGTTCCAATGGCGATCTCCGGTTGAATACGACCGGACCGCTTACGCGCTCCTTACCGCACTGCACGGAATAATTCGGCAAATTGCGACCGGCGGAACTGGTAGGAATCGGTAAAGGTCGAGCGCCTGGATCATAGCGTATCGCCCCGCTGGAACGGCACATGCTATCCGTGCATGCGGTTGCGCAAAATGCCTATACGGAAATTTCTACCGGAAATTCGTTATAGTGCGCTGCAACATAAGAATTGTGGGTGGCACGTTCAGCTTGGCCGTTGAGTTTTCGTTCATCACGACTTGACCGTGCCTTCGACGCAGCTTGCGGAAGCGAGTTGACGGCGTCCGATTTTTTCTTAGAGTTCGTTCAAGCTTCGGTTTCAGCGGGGCCGCCCAGGGATGGCGGTTCTTGCCCGGAAAGGCCTTAAACACAGTGCGTTGAGGGTTCTCTCGCGAGCTGCCGAAGCGAAATTCGATCCCTGTCGCAAACAGCAGGCCGATCCACGTCCACGGCATCATGCCGAAGGTCGCGGAGTAATGGCTTGCCGGAGGAATCCATGAGAGCGGTACACCTTCTCGCACTTGGTGCGGGCATCGCGATTGCGACGCCGGCCATGGCCAACGAAAGCGTTCTGAAGTCCATCGCCAACCCGGCGGAGCAGGCGCTTCAGACCGTCGATTACGCCAACACGCGCTATTCGAAGCTCGATCAGATCAACGCCTCCAACGTGAAGAACCTCCAGGTTGCCTGGACCTTCTCCACCGGCGTTCTGCGTGGTCACGAGGGTTCGCCTCTCGTGGTCGGCAACATGATGTACGTCCACACCCCCTTCCCGAACATCGTCTACGCGCTGGACCTCGACCAGGGCTCGAAGATCGTCTGGAAGTACGAGCCCAAGCAGGATCCGTCCGTGATCCCGGTCATGTGCTGCGACACGGTCAACCGTGGTCTCGCCTATGCCGACGGCACGATCCTCCTGCACCAGGCCGACACCACCCTCGTCTCGCTCGACGCGAAGACCGGCAAGGTCAACTGGTCCGTCAAGAACGGCGACCCGTCCAAGGGTGAGACCAACACCGCCACCGTTCTCCCGGTGAAGGACAAGGTCATCGTCGGCATTTCGGGTGGTGAGTTCGGCGTGCAGTGCCACGTCACCGCTTACAACCTGAAGGACGGCAAGAAGGCCTGGCGCGCCTACTCGGTCGGCACCGACGACCAGCTGCTCATCGACCCCGAGAAGACCACCGACATGGGCAAGCCCATCGGCAAGGACTCCTCGATCAAGACCTGGGAAGGCGACCAGTGGAAGACCGGCGGCGGCTGCACCTGGGGCTGGTTCTCCTACGACCCCAAGCTGGACCTGTTCTACTACGGCTCGGGCAACCCCTCGACCTGGAACCCCAAGCAGCGTCCGGGCGACAACAAGTGGTCGATGACCGTGTTCGGTCGTAACCCCGATACCGGCGTCGCCAAGTGGGTCTACCAGATGACCCCGCACGACGAGTGGGACTTCGACGGCATCAACGAGATGATCCTCACGGATCAGAAGGTCGACGGCAAGGAGCGCCCGCTCCTGACCCACTTCGACCGTAACGGCTTCGGCTACACCCTCGATCGCGCCACCGGCGAGCTGCTGGTCGCCGAGAAGTACGATCCGGCCGTGAACTGGGCCACCAAGGTCGACCTCAAGACCGGTCGTCCGCAGGTTGTCTCCAAGTACTCGACCGAGCAGAACGGTGAAGACGTGAACTCGAAGGGCATCTGCCCGGCGGCTCTCGGCTCCAAGGACCAGCAGCCTGCGGCCTACTCGCCGAAGACCTCGCTGTTCTACGTGCCGACTAACCACGTCTGCATGGACTACGAGCCCTTCAAGGTCTCCTACACCCCGGGTCAGCCTTATGTCGGCGCCACCCTGTCGATGTACCCCGCGCCGAACAGCCATGGCGGCATGGGTAACTTCATCGCCTGGGACGGCGTCAACGGTAAGATCAAGTGGTCGAACCCCGAGCAGTTCTCCGCCTGGGGCGGCGCTCTCGCAACGGCCGGCGACGTGGTCTTCTACGGCACGCTCGAAGGTTACCTGAAGGCCGTCGACGCCAAGACGGGTAAGGAACTCTACAAGTTCAAGACCCCGTCGGGCATCATCGGCAACGTGATGACCTACGAGCACAAGGGCAAGCAGCACATCGGCGTCCTGTCGGGCGTCGGCGGCTGGGCAGGCATCGGCCTCGCGGCCGGTCTGACCGACCCGAATGCCGGCCTCGGCGCAGTGGGCGGCTACGCCGCCCTCTCGAGCTACACCAACCTCGGTGGTCAGCTCACCGTGTTCGCTCTGCCGAACAACTAAGCCGCACGTAACGCATGACTAAGAGATGCCGGCGCGGGTTTCCGCGCCGGCATCTTTATGATTATGTCCTTAAGTCAAAGGTTGTCGCGGCCGCTTATGTTGCAGCGCAACAAAAACACTGGGAGAAACTCGTTGCGTTACACGAACAAGTCCGCGCTCCGGATGGCCGTAGCCGTCCTTGCTCTCGGGACGATCTCGTCCGTGGCCGTTCGCGCGGAAGATGCTAAGCCCGCCAACGCCGAACTGGCCAACAAGCTCGATCCGAATGCCAAGGAACTCGACGACAAGGTTCTCGCTGCCAGCGCGGCCACTGCGGTCGACGGCGGCAAGTACAAGGACAAGGCAGGCGATCCGACCTTCCACATCACCAGCGACGGCAAGAAAGTCGACTGGTTCACGTATTCCGGCTACCGCCGCTATCACGCCGAATGCCACGTCTGCCACGGCCCGGACGCCATGGGTTCGACCTATGCGCCCGCCCTCAAGGACAGCCTGAAGCATCTGAGCTACAGCGAGTTCATGGGCATCCTCGCCGGCGGCAAGCAGGACGTGAGCTCGTCGGACCAGAAGGTCATGCCGGCCTTTGCCGACAACAAGAACGTGATGTGCTACGCAGACGATCTCTACGTCTACTTGCGCGCTCGCGCCTCCGGCGCCTGGGGACGCGCACGTCCCGGCGAGAAGGAAGAGAAGCCGGACTCGGCCAAGGCGACCGAAAAGGATTGCCTGGGCGGCTGATGATCATCCGCGCACCGTTCAAGGCTGCGCTCGGCGCGCTCCTGCTGTTTTCGGCAGGGGCGCGCGACGCGTTTGCGCAGCATCTTCCCGATCTCGTCACCACCGACGTCCTGCGCGTCTGCTCGGACCCCGGCAACATGCCGTTCTCCGAACGCAAGGGCGACGGTTTCGAGAACAAGATCGCAGAGATCATTGCCGACGAGCTGAAGGTAAAGCTCCGCTACTACTGGCTGACGCAAGGCCCCGGCTTCGTCCGCAACACGCTCGGTACAGGTCTGTGCGACGTCATCATCGGCACGTCCGGCGGCGACATCATCCAGCCGACGAACCCCTATTACCGCTCTGCCTACGCCCTCATCTCCCGCCGAGGTGAACTGGCCGGAGTGACCTCGCTCGATGATCCGAAACTCAAGGGCAAGGAGATCGGACTGATCGCGGGAACGCCGCCAGCCAACCGGATCGGCGAACTCGGGATGACGAGCAAGACCCACTCCTACACCCCGTATTCGTTCGGCGCGGACCGTAAATTCCAGACGGTCGCCGCCGAGGTGATTGCCGACGTCGCATCGAAGAAGCTTGATGTCGCGATCCTCTGGGGACCATCCGGCGGCTGGCTGGCCAAGCAGAGCGGCGTGGAGATGGACGTCGTGCCGCTGCTGAAGGAACCGGACCGGCCACCCATGGCCTTCCGGGTTTCCATGGGTGTGCGCCAGAACGAAAACGACTGGAAGCGAAGCCTCAATACGGCACTTCGCAAGCGCAAGGCCGACATCGAGAAGGTGTTGCGCGCGTACGAGGTGCCGCTTCTCGACGAGGAAGAGAACAAGCCCCTGCAATCCTCGAACGAGTGAACACGGCCGGACCGCATAGCGGCCCGGCTCACGCCAGCGGCGTGATGCCCGCGCGATCGAGCTTGGCCAGCGCTTCGCTGACCGTCTCGCCGCCGATGACGAGATCCGGCGCTATTTCCACGAGCGGTACCAGTACGAAGGCGCGCTCGCGCACGAACCGGTGCGGCAACACCAGCCGCTCGTCGCTGACCTCGGCCCCTTCGTAGGACAACACATCGATATCGATGCGGCGAGGCCCCCAGCGGCGTTCGCGCACGCGGCCGAGCGCGGCCTCGATGGCCAGCCCGGCTTCCAGCAGATCATGCGGCGTCAGGTCGGTGTCGACTCCGAGCGTCGCGTTCAGGAACCAGTCTTGATCAGTGTCACCCCAGGGCGGCGTGCGATAATCGCGCGAGCGGGCGACGACGCGGATACCCGGTGTCTTGCCGAGCCGCGTCACCGCCTCCGCGAGCATCGCCGCCTTGTCGCCGACATTGCTGCCGAGGCCGAGATAGGCGCGTGTCATCGTGCGGCCCCCGTTCGGAACCGGGTGATCTCGACGCCGACGCCGTCGATGACCGCAGCCACCGGCGCACTCGGCTTGTCGACCCGCACGGTCGCCCGCGCGATCATCGGGAAGCGCGAAAGAATCTCGGCTGCGATCGATTCGGCCAGGGCTTCGATCAGGGCGAAGCGCTTCTTCGACGCGATCTCGACGGCGATCTCGGTGAGGTCGGCGTAGCTGACGGTATGGGCGACGTCGTCCGAGGCCCCCGCCTGCGAGAGATCGAGCCCGCAATCGAGCGAGAGATAGAAGCGCTGGCCAAGCCGCGCCTCTTCGGCCAGGACGCCGTGATAGGCGAAGACCGCGATGCGGTGGACGAGGATACGATCAGCCACGGATTGCTTCCGGACGCATCACGGCGTCGACGACGCGAAGGGCTTCGACATGCGGGCGCACTTCGTGGACGCGCAGGATGTCGGCGCCGAGGGTGCCGGCCAGGACATGGGCGGCGATCGAGCCGAACAGGCGGTCTCCCGGATCGGTCTCCTTGTCGTGGAGCCGGCCGAGCAGAGATTTACGTGAGACGCCGACGAGGAGCGGGAAGCCGAGCGCCCTGATCTCCGGCAGCCGCCGCAGCGCCTCGAGATGCTGCTGCCAGGACTTCCCGAAGCCGATACCCGGATCGAGCGCAATCGCCGCATCGGGGATGCCGGCGCGCCGGGCGATGGACAACGAGCGCTCGAAGAACGCCAGCATGTCACTGATGATGTCGATGCCCGGATCGATGGTTTCGCGGTTGTGCATCGCGATGACCGGCGCACCGTGGTCGGCCGCCACCCGGGCGATGTCGGGGTCGCGCTGCAGACCCCAGACGTCGTTGACGATGGCGGCGCCGGCCCTCAAGGCGGCACCCGCCGTCGAGGCCTTGTAGGTATCGATGGAGATCGGGACGGCGAGTCGTCCGGCCAGCGCCGCGATCACCGGGACGACGCGGGCCTGCTCGTCCTCGGCCGAGACCGGGACATGGCCGGGCCGGGTCGATTCGCCGCCGATATCCACCAGCGCCGCGCCCTCGGCGACGAGGGCTTCAGCCTGTGCGCGCGCCGCCTCGGGTTTCTCGAACTTGCCGCCGTCCGAAAACGAATCCGGCGTCACGTTGAGGATACCCATGACGAGGCAGCGCCGACCGAGACCGGGCAGCAGATCGGACAAGCTTCGGCTTTGGGCCGGGGACGCAAGGGGAGGGGACACGAAAGCTCCGGCGGGACACTCGAGCGCGGTCATGCCCTGCCCGGGTCTATCCGGCAATGTCTCGATGATCGCTCCGGAATTCCAGACCCCAGTGACAACGTTTTCGATCTACGACGATCATCGAACCGATAAGGACATGGCGGTTGTTCCGGGCTCGCCTACGACGACCCGGAACAACCGACGAAGCCTTCTCAAGCGCCACCGCGGTAGCAGCGGATCTCGGCCTCCGCCTGGGCGCGGCGCAGATCCGCGACCTTGTCCTCGTACATCTTGGTGGCCCTGAAGGCATTCTGGCGCTGGCCGCCGGCACCCTGGCGCATCGACAGGATCGTGCTCGCCGAGACGTACTTGTCGTAGGGCAGGATCGCGGCGAGCTGGTCCACCGAGCAGGAGCACTTCTCCATCGCCTCGCGGGTCTGGCCATTCGCGGCCATGCAGCCGAAGACGTAGTCCACGCGCGCATCGGTCGGATAGTCGTTCTCGGTACCCTCGGCGGACGCCGATCCCGCCAAGGCGGCAAGGCAAGCGAAAGTGGCGACGCCTTTAACCAGCGTTCTGATCATAGTTCACCGTCTCCTCGAGAAGTTCTCCGCCATCCGGCTTCTTGGCCTGCGCCTCGATCGAGACGATCTCGCCCGGAACCTCCGGCGAGGTGACGAAGGTGTAGGTGATCTTGTCGAAACCGCGCATCCGGTCGGTCAGCGGATCGCCGACGAAGGGGCTGGTCACGATCTTCCAGCCATCGATCTGACGACCCTTGAAGTCAATTTTCGTCGCCGTGATCGTGGACTTGTCGCGAAGCCCCTTGCGGATGGCGTTCTTGATGTAACGCGGGTTCGCTTCGAGCAAAGCAGCAAGGCCCTTGAGATGGTTCTCGAGGAACAGCGGCAGGATCGGATTGCCTGGCATGTCCTCGAACGGGCCGGCCGGCGCGCGGTTCGCGCCCGAAAACATCTGCACTTGGATGTCGCGATTCTCGGCGGTCTTGCCCGGCTCGATCTTGAGCTTGATCTCGTCGTCGAGCGGCGGTCCGTAGGGGCCACGCGTGATGCCGCTGCGCCGGACATAAGCGTAGCGGATGGTACTGCCCGGCTGGGTGTTCTTCATCTGCCGCTGGTCGAACAGCACGTCCGACGGATCAGGCCTAGCCGGGACCGCGGCCTTCGTGGGCGCGGGCGTGTCGGTCGGTTGCGCGTCGGCAAGCGACGGAAGGAAGGCCAGGGCGAGAGCCGAGGCGAGGACGATCGGTTTCAAAGCGGTGCCTTTTCCTTGAGGGGAGATTGCACATTGCTCCCGATGGTCCGGTATATGTAGTCCGGCGGGTTTTCGGCAGCCTCCTCCGTGGCCAATTCACGCATCTTCGCGTGAAGCGGCGAGAGCGAGCAGGCTGGATCGGTCGCGGCGGCATCGCCTGTAAGAGCCAGGGCCTGGCAACGGCAGCCGCCCCAATCCTTCTCGCGCCGGTCGCAGGAGCGGCAGGGCTCCTTCATCCAAGAGGTGCCGCGATAGGCGTTGAAGGCCGGAGACTGCGTCCAGATCTCGCCGAGGGAATGATCGGTGACGTACCAGAACTCGAGATTGGGGATCGTCTCGGCCGCGTGGCAAGGCAGGACCTTCCCCTGCGGCGTGACGTTCATGAGCTTGCGGCCCCAGCCGCCGGCGCAGGCCTTGGGGTACTTCGCGTAGTAATCCGGCACGACGAGATCGATGACGAGTTCGCCTTTGAGCCGCTCGCGCGCCGCCTCGACGATGCGGATCGACTCGTCGACCTGGGCTTTGTTCGGCATCAGCGAGGCACGGTTCACGAAAGCCCAGCCATAATACTGGGTGTGGGCGACCTCCAGCCGCTTGGCCCCCAGCTTGACCGCAAGATCGATGAAGCCCGGCACCTCGTGGATGTTGCCGCGATGGATCACCGAATTCAGCGTCAGCGGCAGGCCGAGTTCGGTGACGCGCGCCGCGAACTGCATCTTCTGCGGCTGGGCGTTCTTCAGGCCGCCGATCTTCTCGGCGTTGGCCGCATCGACGCCCTGCACCGACAGCTGCACGTGATCGAGGCCAGCATCGTAGAGCGCATCGAGCTTGCTCAGAGCACCGCCGACACCGGAGGTGATGAGGTTCGAATACAGGCCGAGTTCGGCGCATTTTGCCGTGATCTCGACGATGTCGTTGCGCGCCGTCGGCTCGCCGCCGGAGAGATGCACATGCAGCACGCCGAGCTTCGAGGCCTCGGTCAGCACCCGCAGCCACGTCGCCGTGTCGAGCTCCGCCGAGCGCCGGTCGAGCTCCATCGGATTGGAGCAGTACGGGCAACGCAGCGGACAGCGATGGGTCAGCTCGGCGAGCAGGCCCACGGGCGCCGGGATGACTTCGGCGGGGACGAGTGCGGGTGTCGGTGCGTTCATCGCTCCAGGACCCTCTTCTGTGCGAGTTCGGCCAACATCGTGCCGATGTCGGCCTCGATGAGGGAACGGTCGGCAGCGTAGTTGGCTGCAAGCTCGCCCGCGATGTCGCCGACCGAGCGCTTGCCGTCGACAAGCTTCAGGACCGCCACGGCGTTGTCGTCGAGATCGAAGGTGCGTTCGGGCGCGAGCAGCACGTGCTTTTCGCGGACATCGTCGAAGCGCAGACGCACGCCACGCGGCAGGCGCGGCACGTCACTGCCGACGAAAGGGCCATGTTTACCCCCCGCAGGCGCCGTCGTCTTCTCCGCGACGAGGCCTTCGCCCGGCTGCCAAGCCTCCGGCGGTACCATGCCGGGGGCGACATAGGCGAAGTAGAGCGCGTCGAGCTGCGTCCAGAGCACGGTGCACTTGAAGGTCAGCGCCGCCATCGCCTTGCGCTGAAGCTCCGGCGTGGTGGCGTGCTGCTTGACGTATTCGAGGGCGAAATCGGCGTCGCGCGGCGCCTGGGTCAGGCGCTTCTCGAAGTAGGCGAGCGTGTCCTTGGTGATGAAGTCGTAGTTCTTCAGCATCCCGGCGACGCGCTCGGAGATGATCGTCGGCGAGAACATCTCGGTGAGCGAAGAAGCGATCGCCTCCAGCAGCGGCTTCTCGGCCACGAAATGCACATAGGCCTCGACGGAGAATTTCGTCGCCGAGAGGATGCCCTTCGTCGACAGCACGTAATCGCGCGAAAAGCCGACGCCCTCGGCGAGCTTGAGCCAACGCTCGATGCCGCCGTCGCCCGGCGCGTCGCCGTCATGGTCGACGATCCGCTGGCGCCAGATCCGGCGCAGCTGTGCGTCCTGCATCCGTGCGAGGACGGCGGCGTCCTTCACCGGGATCATCGCCTGATAATAGTAGCGGTTGAGTGCCCAGGCCCGAACCTGATCCTTGTTCAGCTTGCCGTCGTGCAGCAGGCGGTGGAACGGATGCAGGTTGTGGTAGCGGCGCGCACCGATGTCGCGCAGCGCCGCCTCGAGCTCGTCGGGGCTCAGGAGCCGCTGGTCTTCGTCGGCTGCCGGGGTCGGGAAAATCGCGGTCATGGCGTCGTCGCGGTCCGTCTCGTGCGTTTCCTGGAACGTTTCTTAGATGGGTCCAACGGAATACCAAGGCATCAACGTAGTGGACCCAATTGTATCGTGCAAAATATATCCACTTCGAGCGGAATTTCCAGATGCTCCCGAATGCGGGAGCTATGGCTGAAAATGGTACCAAGCCATTCAGCGATAAGGTATTTTAGCTCGTGGGGCCGAAGCGGCCATGCTGATAAAGCTCTTATGAAGTGGGCTGGCTTCGCCCAGACCGTCATTCCAGGGCTCGCCGCAGGCAAGAAACCGGAACCGGCCCGACACGCTACGGCGAGTCGTCGGCTCTGGGTTTCGCTTCGCGGCCCCGGAATGACGCAGAGCGAAGCTGTCGGCCGACTACAGCGACAGGCTCAATCCGTCGTGAGCCACCGTCCACCCCCGATCCTCGACGCTCGCGCGCTCCGGCGAGCCCTCGACCAGTACAGGGTTGGTGTTGTTGATGTGAACGAACACGCGGCGGCCGATGGTGCAGCCACTGAGCGAGGCGATCGAGCCGGTCTCGCCGTTCATCTGGATGTGGCCCATGCGCCAGCCGGTCTTGGTGCCGACCCCGGCGCGGATCATGTCGTCATCCTCCAGCACCGTGCCGTCGAACAGCAGTGCGTCGACCCCCCCGATCCGCTCTTTGAGCCCATCCGTGACGCGGGCGCAGCCGGGAATGTAGGCAAGCCGCTTGCCGCCAGCCTCGATCATCGCACCGACCGTGGTTTCGGTCTCGGCGCCGATCTCCATGCTGGCGTCTTCCAGCCAGAGCGGCACCTTGCCGGGGACGGAGAACAGCGTGACCGTCAGGCCCGGCACCGGCTCGAAAGTGTCGTTCAGGGCGATCGGCTGGCGCGTCACCACATCGGCCGCCATCACATCGAAGACGCGGTTGTCGCTGACCGAGCCAAGGATGCCGGGCGTCGCGTAGAGCGTGTAGGGCTGACCTTCGCGCAGCGTCAGCAGGCCGGCGACATGATCGACATCGCCATTGGTCAGCAGCACTGCATGGATCGGCGAATGCCGCAGGCCCTCGCGCGGAAACATCGCGCGGTTGGCCTGGATCTGCTGGCGGATATCGGGGGAGGCGTTGACAAGGAGCCAGCGTTCTCCGTCGGGAGAAACCGCGATGCTCGACTGCGTCCGGGGTTTGACGCGGGGATCGCCGTCCCACGCGAGAGAACAGATAGAGCAGCGGCAGTTCCACTGGGGAACGCCGCCACCCGCAGCCGAGCCGAGAACTACGACACGCATGGTTGGACCCGCTGTCTGCAATCCTCGGCCGGCGCTACACCTCAGTTGAAGGTGTCGATCTCAGCCGACTCGTAGCTCGTGACTTCCATGCCGACGCAGATCTCGGAAACGACGGGGGCGGCCCACTTCATGGCATCTCTCCAGATTTTTTCTAAGACGTCAGCAGCATCTGCACGCCTCATAAGAGGATACTAAGACACTGACGGCGCTAGGTTTCTTGCGCGAGAGGTATATCGCCAATTCGGCCGGGTATCGCAAGAGCCAAATTGCCGGATATGCCCGAAATCCCGTGCGTTCGATCGGTCGGGGTCAATGGCGGAAGTCTTGCCCGCGCAGGTCGAGCATGAAGCCTTTTCCACGCACGGTGACGATCACGGGACCGCCGAAACGGACGAAATCCGAGAGCTTGCTGCGCAGGTAACCCACGTAGACATCGACGACATTCAGCGAGAGGCCGCCCTGGGTCGCCCAGAGCTTGTCGAAGATCGCGCCGCGGGCGATCGGCTTGTTGACCTCCTCCATCAGCAGCGCCAACAGCTCCGCCTCGCGAGGGGTGAGGCGTGCCGACGCATCCCCAAAACTCACCTGACGGACATTGAGATCGAGCACGAGCCGGCCGGCCGTGACGATGGTGCGCGGAGAATCGGCCTCGCGCCGACGCAGGAGATGCGTCTGTAGGCGGGCGAGCAGTTCGTCGAAGATGAACGGCTTGACGATGTAGTCGTCCGCACCGAGAGCGAGGCCTTCGACACGGTCCCGGATCTCGTCGCGAGCGCTCAAGAACAGGATCGCGCCGGGATATCCGCCCTCGCGGAGTGATCGGCAGACATCGTGACCCGAACCGTCGGGCAGGGTGATGTCGAGCACCACGGCTTCAGGAGAATCGTCACGCGCGGCGCTCAGCGCGTCGTCGACCCGTTCGGCTACGCCGACCGAGAAACCTTCGGCCTCGAGGCCGCGAGCGAGCATGCCGCGGATGTCGCTGTCATCCTCGACGATCAAAACGCGCGTCATGCCACCCCAGTCCTCAACCTTTGCCGATCACCCGAATGCTCCAGCGCCATGTCGGCAGCGGGCAGGTCGATCGTCACGCGCGCTCCACGACCATCGTCGCCGGAGCCCAGGCTTATGGCACCATCATGCCGCTCTATCACCCAGCGCGCTAGAGCCAAGCCTATGCCAAAGCCCGGCTCTCCCGAATGACTGTCCCGCCGGAAGCGTTCGAACAGGCCCTCGCCCTGAGCCGGGAAGCCGGGACCGTCATCGGTGACGGTCACCCTGGCCCGACACCCGCCCGCCTCCTCGCGTTCGGCCAGTGCGATGACGATCCGGCTCAGCCCGGTGGCGTGGCGCAAGGCGTTGTCGGTCAGGCTCTCGACGACCTGACGCAGCCATTCCGGGTCGGCTCTCAGCTCGACGTCGCGGTCGCCCGGTTCCAGGGTCAGCGCGACACGGCGTTTGGAAGCCTCGGAGGCGGCGCCTTCGACGGCGGCGGTGAGCACCGCAAGCGCGCTGACCGGCCGCCGGTCGAGTTCGATCTGGCCGGATTCCGAGCGGGCGACACGCAGCAGGTCCTCGACCCGTCGCTTAAGCCCCTGTGCTCGCTTGCGGATGGTGGCGAAGACCGGCCCGTAATCGACGACGCGTCCCTGCGAGCGGCCGGCAAGATCGCATTCGCCGAGGATCACGGTGAGCGGCGTGCGCAGTTCGTGGCTGACGTCGGCGAAGAAGCGGCGGCGGGAGCGGTCGACCATTTCCAGACGCTCGTTGGCCGAACGCAGGTCGACGGTGCGGGCTTCGACCGTATCTTCCAGAGCGGCGCGGTCGGCGGCGAGCCGGCCCTCGCGGCGGGCGAGGCGGGCGGCCATGCGGTTGAAATTCGCCACCAGCAGGCCGAGTTCGTCGCGCGTCGCCACCGAGAGCCGGGTGTCGAGGGCGCCGGAGCCGACGGCGCCGGCCGCCTTCCGGATCGTCTCAATGCGCTTCAGCGTCGGCCGCGTGACGCTGCGATAGAGAACCGCGAGAAGTGCCAGCGCCAGAAGTACGGCAACGAGCGAGAGCGTACGCAGGCGTTCTGATACCGTGCGTGCCTCGTCCGAACCCGCGGTCATCGAGCGCCGTTCGGTCTCGATCAACAGCGAGAGCGGCTGGCCCGTCATCGCACCGAAGGCGTTGAGCGCTCCTTGGATCGAGTCCTTGCGCCGCTGCGGTTCGAATTCGCGCTGGATCAGATTGACCTGACGGTCGAGGATCACCCGCGAGGCGCGCAACTTGGCCAGCGGCCGGGTGCGGGCCATGTACTGGATCCGCTCGAACGGATCCTGGCTCTCGGCCATGCCGCGCCCGATCGCTTCGTCGACGGTGTTGAGCGCCTTGTCGACCGCGTCACGGGTCACCGCCATCGCCTCGGGCGGCGTGTCCGGATTGCCGAGGGTCTCGACGGCGGCGAGGCCGAACTGCGTGAGACGTCCTGAAAGTTCGGCGAGCAGCTCGAGCCGGTGCTGGGCGGCGAGCACGCGATCGATGGTACGTTCTGCCAGGCTGATCGACCAGAGCACGCCCGCCGCCGCCAGGACCACCAGCAGCGCGGAGCCACCGAGTAGCAGCGCGAACCGAACCTTCAGCGAACGCATGGTCTCCGACCCCTACGGCCCCCGCCCGATGCGGGACAGTGTCACCGCAGGCCGGTCGGGCCAAGCGCCAGCTACCGGGGGTCGACCTGACTCACAAGTCCTTGGGCAGGCTCGCCTTTGCGGCGCAGCGCCAGGTCTTGATGGAGAGATCGGGGTGATTGCCCTGCCACTCCGCCAACGCGCTTTGGGAATTGCGCATGCAGATGAAGGGGTTGGGGTTGCCGAGTGACATGTTGATCCGCTCCTCGTGGCACGTGGCCGGCGCGGACAGAAGACAAACGGACATCAGTAGAAACATCGGCAGGAGCCTCGCGTCCCGGTCGCGGGCTCTTCTTGCCCGCAACCTGCAAACTGGGACGATCCGGCAGACCGGCAAGAGATATCCTGCAGGTCGATGCCGACCGATTTAGCCGGCGGGCGTAAAGAACTCGCCCTTACCGAGCGTCGCGAGGTCACCGGAATAGCGGCGCATACAGCCCTTCAGCAAATCCGCGTGCTTCGTACGCAGCCCGGCAAGCGAGCGGGCGAGAAGGCGCAGGAAGACGAGATCCGGCGTGCCGGTCTCGACGAAGGTCGGTAGAAGAGCACCGTGGCTGCCGGCAACGATAGTGCCGCGGCGCATGCCGTAGCCCGGTTCGGCGCCGAGCGATCCGGCGACGATGGTGCCGGCGATCATACGCGAACCGGCGCGGGCGCCGGCCTTGTCGACCAGTATGATGCCGCGGCGCATGCGATCACCGAGGCCGTCGCCGGCCGTTCCGTGGATGATCAGCGTCGCACCGTCGAGCCCTGCCTTGGCGGCGTAGACAGCTCCACCGGCATGGTCGCCGGCATCGCCCTCGATCGTGATGGTGCCGCCCGTGGCACCAGAAGCCGCGAATGGACCGGCCGATCCGGTGACGATGAGGCTGCCGCCGGCCATGCCGGCGCCGAGGCGCTGGCCGACGTCACCCTCGACACGCACCGTGCCCTGCGAGAGCGAAGCGCCGACGCGGTCGAGCCGTCCCGAACCACCCTCGATGACGAGGCTGTCCGAGCCGTCGAGCGCGATCGAGAAAACGTCGCCGAGGGTCAACCCGCGCCGGCTCGTGCCGACGGGAATCCTGGCGGCATCCGCCTCCGACATCTTGCTCAGCGCGAGCGGATTGATGTTGAGCAGGTCGATCCGCTCCGGCGGCTCGGAGCGCAGCTTGAGCGTGCTCATACGATCGGCCCCTCTCCGAGGAGATCCTTGAGGTGATAGTGATGGCGGCCGAGATTGCCGCCGTAATTGCCGGCCGTCACAGCGATCAGCCCGTGCGCCGCGCCGGCCTTGGTCGAGGCATGCAGCGCCACGCGCATGGACTCGGCCACCGCCTTCGAGGTGAGTGCGTCGATGACGATCTCGAGCACCACGCCGCAATCTGGCGGCAGCGCGGAGCCCGCCCGGCCCTTCAACGTCGGGCAATAGGCGTCGTTGGTCGATGCCATCATGCCCTTGGTGCGGCCGCCGACCTTCGAGCCGGAGCGGACGATACCGCCGGGGAAGGGCAGGATCGCGCCGGGCACGGAGCGGGCCGCGTCGACTGCGATCTCGGCGACCTTCAAGGTCTCCGAATGCGTCCGGCCGAGAAAGAGCAGGTTGCCGCCGCCGACGGCACCGTCGACAGCACGCACCGAATCCTCGCAGAGGAATTCGCCGTCCATCACCGGAATGCGCCAGTAGCGGCGCATCTTGCCGGTCTCGTCGGGCAGGCGCTTGGCGACGGCGAAACCGTCACCGAAGAAGCGGATCGCCCCGCCGAGCTTGATCTTCGTGGGGCCCTCGACGCCGGCGAAGCAGGCCGTGCCGGGGCAGGTCAGGATGCACTGGCCGACACGCTTCAGGAGCTGCTCCTTAAGGCCATTCGGCTCGAAGCCGAACAGCAGGATACGGACGCCGGGGCGCCCATCCGGGGTCTCTTCCGGAGACAGCTCGGCGTCGATGCCGGCTTCTGCGCCGCAGCCGATCACCGAAGTCGCAAAGCCCGTCATCGTCGTGGCCGCGATCATCGCCCATTTGGGCGTGTCGTTGGTCACGATGATCGCGGTGCCGGCAACGTCGAAGGCTTCGGCGAAGGTGTCTTCGACCTTGATGCCGTTGAGGATGAGGTCAGCCATGTCAGTCGCCCGCCGCCTGTCGTCCACGCATCACGCCCGGCATGCGACGTCCTCGAAAATCTCGGTCTCGGGGAAGGCCGCGTCGGGCACTGCGAAGCTGTCGAGCCCCTGGCCGAAGCGGTCCTGAAGATAGGTCTCGCTGCGCTTGACGATCGCTGCATCCGCCTCGACGTCGAGTTCGAGGGTGCGGCCGGAGCGCCAGGACACGACCTCGCCGTCCTCGACGATGGTCTCGCCGTCTTTCAATACGAGGCGGGCATGCGAGAACATCGCCGTGCGGTCCGCGCTGTCGCGATAGACCGCGATGTCGGCCTTGGCGCCGACGCGCAGATGCCCGCGATCGGTCAGGCCCAGGAGTTTCGCCGGTCCCGAGCGGGTCAGCTGCGCGATCTCGCTGAGCGTATACTCGCGCTCGATCGTCGGCAGGGTCGAGCGCTCACCGACGATGGCCGGAAGCGTCGCGATTTCCTTCTCGCGCTCTTCCTTGCTCATCAGCAGGTGGATGATGCGCGGATACTCGGTGAAGACGCCGCCGTTCGGGTGGTCGGTGGTCAGGATGGTGCGCTCAGGGTCCTTCGAGAGCAGCATCAGCTCGAGGCCGATCGCCCATTGCAGGGAGGAGACGCTGCCGCGGGGCTTGTAGAGGAACGGCACCACGCCGCCGCCCTCGGCATCACCCGCCGTCAGCACCCACTTCTTCGGCTTGGCGCCCTTGCGGCCACCGAACTGGCGCAGGATGTCCAGTGAGATCGTCACCGTCTGGCCGAACACGACCTGACCGACGTCGTAGGTGGCGTTGGGATGCGCCTCCATCGCCTCGGTGATCCGCTCGGCCGCCGAGCGGAAGCCGCCCTTGCTCGGGTCGTTCGGGTCGACCACGCCGTAAGCGTAGAACTGGGCGTGCGCGAAGTGGATGCGCCGGCCTTCCGCAGCCTCCAGCGTCGAGACGAACGAGTCGTCGGCGCCGGGAAGACCGAGGTTGTTGCAGTGGACATGCAGCGGGTGCGGCACGCCGATCTCTTCGACGGCATCAAGCAGGGCCGTCATGATCTTGCGGGTCGACAGGCCGTAGACCGGGATTTCGTCGTCGAGGCTGAGCTTCAGCACGCCGTCCTTGAAGGCGGAGGCGCCGCCGGCATTGATGCACTTCACGCCGAGTCCGCGGGCATGGGCCAGGGTGTGGGTCACCAGATCGCGCACCGCATCCTTGCTCTCGCCGTCGCGGAGCAGCTGCAGCAGGTGGTCGTCGTTGCCCATCACCGCGAGCGCGCCGCGGTCGAGCAGCGGAATGTCGGCGAGCTCGAGATGGGTGGCCAGGGCGTTCGACGGCGGGAGGGCCGGCTCGACGGCGGTCGTGTAACCCATGCGCGCATAGTTCGCGCCGACCCATGAGCCCGAGCCGCCGGCATGGGCGAAGGGATGGCCGTTCGGCGCCGACTCGCTGACATAGAGCTCGGGCAGCAGCAGGCGGCTCATCACGACGTTGCCGCCGGCGATGTGCGAGTGAACCTCGACGCCGCCCGCCATCACCACGCAGCCCGAGGCGTCGATGGTGCGGTCGGGCTTGCGCTCCGAGGGGGCGACGACTTGGCCGTCCTCGATCCAGACGTCGCCGACGGCGTCGCGCCCGTCGGTCGGATCGACGACCCGGCCGCCGTGGATACGGGTCAGCATGAGGCGCCTTTCTCTGCGATCTTCTTGGAAATCTCGGCGATCACGCCGGCTGCCGTAGCAGCCACGGTGCCGCTCGTCGCCGGCACGTAGCCGATGACGCCGCGGCGATCGTTCCAGACGGCGCCGCCGGCCGACGATCCGGGCACGCCGACGGTGATGACGATCTCGGCCGTATCCGGCCGCGCCTCGGGGCTATCCTCGCCGACGATAGCGATAGAGGGCAGCTGGGTGAGCCAGTCCGGACGGGGAGCGGGCAGGGAGGCGAGCCAGAGCGCGGCGTCGGCCTCGCCCTCGGCGACTAGGCGGGCGCTGTCGAAGCGCCACGGATCGTGCTCCGGCAGGTGGCGACCGAAGCCGACGCGGGGCGCCTGCCCCGTGGTCCAGGACGCGAGCTGCATCACCGCGCGACCCTGAAACGGGTCGGCCAGACCCAGGGCGAAGAAGCGGGTCTTCTCATTGAGGTCTTTGAGCAGGCCCTGCAGCATTTCGGTGCCGGCCTCGCCGATCTCGCCCGCATCGTAGATCACGACGCCGAACTTCGCGGCGGCGAGCCGGGTCGCGAGGTCGCCGTAGGCTTCCTCACCGGCGAGGTGGCCGCGCACGAAAGCGCGCAGATGGCCGATGGCGACGTCGAGCCCGGCATTGCCGATGCCATAGGCGACATGCCGGCTGGTGCCGTTGCGCGGCCCGCCGAGGGAAAGCACGACGCGCTCCTCACCGGCCGAGAGTCCGCGCACGGGCTTGGAATCGGCAATCTCGGAAACGAGGTCGCCGTCCCAGGGACGGCTGCCGACGACGAGGACGGTGTCGGCACGGCCGAGCGTCTCGGGGGCCGTGGTGGTCAAAGCGCCGCCGGAGCTGAGCGAGCCGAGTTCGGCATAGAGGCCAGGACCGGCGGCCGGATCGAGCGAGGCGCCGATGCGGTCGGCGAGACGGTAGGCGGCACGGACCGCGGCGACGTCGGCGCAAAGCCCGGCGAAAACCGGTGTGCGCGCCGCGCTGAGCAGAGCGGCGGCCGCCGCGACGGCAGCGTCCGTGTCGGCCGCGTCTCCCTTGACCCAGGCTGCCATGGTCCTCCCCGTCCAAAACGTCGTCGCCGACCCTCGTGACGGACCGGCCGAAGCCGACCTGCCGCGAGAGGCACACTGCGAAAAAGTCATTCCGCGACCGGCGGTCGGCAGAGGCGGCTTTTGCATCCGCCAATGACGCCCGGCAAGCCCTGTGGGGGAGATTTCACAAGCCCGCACCGTAAGATCGGCCCGAGTCCGGGGCTTAACGGGGCCGGTCGGATCAGGAGGTCGGCGTGCGGATCCGGCACCGTCCGGCGCTGCGAACTTGGCCCATCGGCCCGGTTGTTCCCGGCGCCTTCGCGTGGGACAAGCCGCCCGATATCGGCCGGCGCGACACCTCGCCCGGTCGTACGAGACAGGGAAGGGGATCGTCGTGGCCGAGTCCGGGGAGAGGATGGGCGCAAGCACGACGGGCTCCGTCAGGGCTCCGCAGGGCGATGTCGCGCGCCCCGGTGCTCCCGCCGCCGTCAGGGTCCGCGCCCCGGCCCGGCTGCATTTCGGCTTCCTCGACATGCATGGCGGTCTCGGTCGCCGCTTCGGCAGCATCGGGCTCGCCATCGACACGCCGGCCCTGCAGATCAAGGCGAGCGTGGCCGCGCGGGCCTCGGCCAAAGGCGCGGAAGCGGAGCGCATCCGCTCTTATCTGCTCGCCGCGGCCGCCCATCTCGAAGTCTCCGATGCCGTGGCGGTGGAGGTCGAGGAGGCGATCCCGGCCCATGCCGGCTTCGGCTCCGGCACGCAGCTCGCCCTTGCCGTCGCCGCAGCGCTCGCCCGGCTTAACGGCCGTGCCGTCGACCTCCTCGACTTCGCCGACGTCCTAGACCGCGGCAACCGCTCTGGCGTCGGCCTAGCCGCCTTCACCGAGGGCGGCCTCATCGTCGACGGCGGCCGAGACGGTAGCGGCTCGCCGCCGCCCGTGATCTCGCGCATGCCCTGGCCGGAGGCGTGGCGCGTGGTGCTGATCCTCGACGATGGCGCCACGGGCGTCCATGGCGGCAGCGAATCGGAGGCGTTTCGTGATCTCCCGCCCTTCGAGGAAGCCCGCGCCGCCGAGATCTGCCGCATCGCGCTGATGCAGGTCCTCCCGTCCGTCGCGACGGGCGACCTCGACGGCTTCGGCCGGGGCATCACCACGATCCAGGAGCGGATCGGCGATTATTTCGCGCCCCATCAAGGTGGCCGCTACGCCAGCGCCGCCGTCGCCGAGGTCCTGCAGGCCGTGGCGGCGCGCGGCGTGTCCGGCTACGGTCAAAGCTCATGGGGGCCGACCGGCTTCGCGCTCATGCCCTCCGAGCATGAGGCACAGCAACTCGTCGCATCCCTGGAGCGCCCCGGCCGCCTGCGCTTCGTCATCGCCAAGGGGCGAAACGAAGGCGCTTCGGTCTCGGATATCTAGACAATTTCTTTTCGACGACTCAAGAAACCTGCGCTTGACCGGCGACGGTCCCATCGGCTTTGCAACGGCGCGCGGTTCGCCAGAGACCCGCACGGGACACAAGGACACCAACCATGGCCCGCTCGATCCTGCACATGCTGACGCCGCTCAAGCACATGAGCCCGTTCGACGTGAACATGGCGATCGACGCCGGCTTCGAGACCATCGTCACCTACACCGAGGTCAACCTCGCCGACGTAGTCTCCCTCACCCAGGATTCGATCTTTTCCCGCGCGCCCGACGACGGCGTGCGCACCGGTCTGTTCATCGGCGGCAAGAACGCCGAGGACGCCCTCGACATGGTGGACCGGGCCAAGAAGGCCTTCGTGCCGCCCTTCGCCAACCACATCTTCGCGGACCCGGCAGGCTCCTTCACCACGGGCGCCGCCATGGTCGCCGAGGTCTCGCGCGCACTGAAGGCGAAGTTCGGCACCGACTTGAAGGGCAAGCGCATCGTGATCTTCGGCGGCGCCGGCGTCGTCGCCTACGTCGCCGCGGTGATCGGCGCGCTCGAAGGCGCCAAGAGCGTCCTCGTCGGCCACGACGGCGAGGAGCGCGTCTCCAAGATCGCCTTCACCATGAAATGGCGCTTCGGCATCGACGTCGACGCCGTCGACGGCACCAGCCCCGAAGACCGCCGCAAGGCGATCGAGAACGCCGACGTAATCCTTTCGGCCGGCCCCGCCGGCATTCCGATCCTGTCGGCGACCGACCTCGAATCGGCGCCGAAGCTGCTCGTCGCGTCCGACGTCAATGCCGTGCCGCCGGCCGGCATCGCCGGCATCGACGTCAACGCCAAGGATGTGGCGCTCCCCACCGGCAAGGGCGTCGGCATCGGTGCGCTCGCCGTCGGCAACGTCAAGTACCAGACACAGTGCCGCCTGTTCCGGCGCATGCTGGACGCCGACCAGCCGCTCTGCCTCGATTTTCGCGATGCCTACAAGCTCGCGGTCGAGATCGCGGGCTGACGGTCCCCGTCACCATGCGGGAGGGCGATGCGGTCCTGATCGCGGCCCAGTCCGGGCGGGCGCTCGCTCAGGCCGCGCGCCGGGCAGGCCTGCGCCCGTTCGTGCTCGATCTTTTCGGAGATGTGGACACGCTCGACCTCGTCGAGGCACACCGGACCTTGCCCGGCCGCTTCGGCACCGGCCGGCACGGCACCGATACCGTGCTGGCGGGGCTCGATGCGCTGGCCGAACTGGCCGGCAACCGCACCCTCGGCGTCATCCTGGGCAGCGGCTTCGAGGGCGCGCCGGCGTTGATGGCGCGTATCGCCGGGCGCCACCGCCTCATCGGCGCCGGCCCCGGCACCGTGGCTGCTCTGAAGGATCCCATGCTGTTCGCCGCGCTTTGCGAGCGGCTCGCCATCCCGCATCCGCGCATCACGACGAAGCCCGTGGCCGATCGCGCTGCGTGGCTGACGAAACGCTCGGGCGGTTCCGGCGGCTCTCACATCCGCTCAGCGACGGCAGGGTCGGCTCCGCCCGGACACTACTTCCAGGCCCGCGTGCCGGGGCGCGCCTGCGCGCTGAATTTCCTGGCCGACGGTCGCGATGTGGCCGTGCTGTCGCTCACCGAGCAATGGAGCCGGCCGAGCGCCCTGCGTCCGTTCCGCTTCGCCGGTGCGGTCGCCCCAGGACGCGACGAGCCTTCGCCCGTTTCGGCCGACATGCTCGCCGTCTTCACCGATGCGATCGCCCGCCTCGCCGAGGCGACGGCGCTGCGCGGCATCGCCAGCGCGGACCTGCTCGTGGACGGCGCCCGTTGGTGGCTGCTGGAGATCAACCCACGGCCCGGCGCAACCCTCGACGCCCTCGATCGCCGACCGGCGCCGCTGCTCGCGGCCCATATCGAGGCAAGCCTCGGACGCATGCCTCGGCTCGATCCGCCGCCGGTGGATGCGGCGGGCTCCGAAATCTGTTACGCGGCGCGGCGTTACGCCTCCGTACCGCCGCTCGACTGGCCCGATTTCGCGCGGGACCGTCCCCGCGACGGCTCGTCCGTCGCGCGCGACGCACCGTTCTGCACGGTGACCGCGTGCGGGCCGGATACGGCGGCCGTCAGACACACATTGCGGGAGAGGGCCGGCACGATCGCCGCCCTCCTCGATGGGAGAACGGATCTTCATGGGTACCGACATCAAGCCGCCGAGCATCAACGCGCTGACGGCTCCGCTCATCGACCGGCTCGTCGCTGACGCCGACGTCCTGCGCCTCGCGGTCGCACACGAGAGCGGCGCCCGCATGATCGATGCGGGCTCGCAGGTGCGCGGCTCGATCGAAGCCGGCCGCCGCCTCGCCGAGATCTGCCTCGGCGGCCTCGGCACCGTCTCGATCGTGCCCACCGGCCCGGTGGCGTCTTGGCCCTACTCGGTGGTGGTCCACACCTCCGATCCGGTATTGGCCTGCCTCGGCAGCCAGTATGCCGGCTGGAGCCTTGCCGACGAGACCGGCGATTCTGGCTTCTTCGCCCTCGGCTCGGGCCCCGGCCGCGCCGTCGCGGTCGTCGAGGAGCTCTACAAGGAGCTCGGCTATCACGACTCCGCCGACAAGACCGTGCTCGTCCTCGAATCGGCCAGCGCTCCGCCGGCCTCCGTCGTGGCCAAGGTCGCCGAGGCCACCAAGCTGCGTCCCGAGGACCTGACATTCATCTACGCCCCGACCCAGAGCCTCGCCGGTTCCACCCAGGTCGTCGCCCGCGTCCTCGAAGTCGCGCTGCACAAGGCCCACACCGTCGGCTTCGACCTGCATGCGATCCTCGACGGCATCGGTTCGGCCCCGCTCTCGCCGCCGCACCCGGACTTCATCAAGGCGATGGGCCGGACCAACGACGCCATCATCTATGGCGGCCGCGTCCAGCTCTTCGTCGATGCCGACGACGCGGACGCCAAGCAGCTCGCGGAGCAACTGCCCTCGACTTCGTCGAGCGATCACGGCTCCCCCTTCGCCGAGATCTTCTCGAAGGTGAACGGCGACTTCTACAAGATCGACGGCGCGCTGTTCTCGCCGGCCGAAGCCATCGTCACCTCGGTCCGCACCGGCAGCACCTTCCGTGGCGGCCGGCTCGAGCCGAGCCTCGTGGACGCGTCGTTCTCGTAAGCGCGACGCGAAACACTCCCCTCGACAGATCTCGGGTTCGCCCGTGATCTGCACTTTGCAAAGTACAAATCGGGCAGGCCCGACTTGTACGGGGAGGGTGCCCTGCGGATGCAGGGCGGCAGAGGGGCCGGCTCAGGTCCACCCGGAAACGGCGCTCCCCTCTCCTGACCCGCTTCGCGGGCCGCCCTCTCCCGCAGAGGGGAGAGGGTTCGCGAGAAGACTGGAAACGCATGCGCATCGGGCTCGCCGCCGATAACGGCAATTGGCACAAGGGACGGCTGCGCGGAGCCTTCGAATCCCTCGGGATTGAACCCATGCTGTTCTCCCTCGACGACGTCGCTATCGTCACCGGCGGCGGCGAGCCCCTGCGTGTGCCCGGCTTCGACGACGGGCAGTTGCCCGACGGCGTGCTGCTCCGGACGATCGCCGGCGGCACCTTCGAGGCGACCACCATGCGCCTCGGCGTGCTGCACGCGCTGGTCTCGGCCGGCGTCACCGTCTGGAACTCGCCGACCGCGATCGAGCGCTCGGTGGACAAGGCGGCGACCAGCCTCGCCATCGCCCGCGCCGGCCTGCCGACGCCGGACACGTTTGTGTTCTCCAAGCGCGAGGCGGCCGCCGCCCTGATCGAGCGCGAGGCGCGGCCCGGCCGCCCCATCGTCCTGAAGCCGTTGTTCGGCTCGCAGGGCGAGGGTCTGATGCTGATCGAGCGGCCGGAGGATCTGCCGAGCGAGGAGGCGGTCAACCGGGTCTACTATCTGCAGCGCTACGTCGCCCGCCGCGACGGGCTCTGGCGCGACTACCGCGTCTTCGTCTGCGAAGGCCGGGCCATCGCCGGCATGATCCGCGAAGGCGACGGCTGGATCACCAACGTGCATCTCGGGGGCCGGCCCTTCGCCTGGGAGTTGCCGCCCAAAGCCGCCGAACTCGCCGAGGCCGCCGCCGCCGCCATCGGCGTCGACTATACCGGCGTCGATCTGGTCGAGGACGGGGAGGGCGGGTTTCTGGTCCTCGAAGTCAATTCGATGCCGGCCTGGTCGGGTCTGCAGAAGGTCACCGAGGTCGACATCGCCGGCAGCGTGGTGCGCGGCTTTCTCGGTGCGCTCCGCGCGGCCCGCCCGCCGCGACTGATGGCGGCGCAGGGGTGATGGCGTCGCCCGCCACCAAGGCGCTCTCGGCGGAGGTGATCACCGACCTCTACCGAGCCGCCTGCCTCGCCGAACTCGATGCGCTGAAGGTCGGCAACGTTCACGCCTATGCGGCAGGCCACCGCATGGAGGTCGCGGATTTCGAGACCAGTGCCACCGTGTCGGCTCCCCAACTGGCAAGGGCGGCCGCCTCGGTAGGAGAGCGTGTCCGTGGGGGAGTCGAGGCGACCGTCGCCGCGGTGGGGCAGAACACCAATCTCGGCATTCTCCTGCTCTGCGCCCCCCTTGCGCTGGCATCTGAGATTCCGGCCGAACTCCGAAGCGCCCTGAACCGGGTGCTCGACGCCCTCGATGAAGCGGACGGCGCAGACGTCTTCGAAGCGATTCGGCGTGCCAATCCCGGCGGGCTCGGCAAGGCCGACCGCTACGACGTGACCGCCGACGCGCCAGCGGTCACGCTGCGGGCGGCCATGGCGGAGGCTGCCCCCCGCGATCGCATCGCACGCGCGTATGTCACCGGTTTCGCCGACCTGTTCGAGGTCGGCTTGACCGCCCTGGAAACCGCCCGCGCACAGGGCCTCGCCGCGCCCTGGACCACCACTGCAGTCCATCTCGCCTTTCTCGCCGAAGTCCCCGACAGCCACATCGCCCGCAAGCACGGGCCGGACACGGCCGAGGCGATCCGGCGGGAAACCGCCACCACGTTCCGCGGGCTCGATCTCCGAACGCAGCCGGTCGAAGCGCTGCTGGCCTACGATCGTCGGCTCAAGGCGGCGGGCATCAATCCCGGAACGAGCGCCGATTTCACTGTCGCAACATTGTTTGCCGACACGCTGCTCAGGGCACGCGGAGAGTGGCTCGCCTAGCGAAACGGCAAGGCACAAAAGGTTCCGGCTGCCATGCGTCGGAAGGGCAAAAAATTACCGATTTCAGAGCCTTGCGCGGGTTGTTCGGTGCGGAGGCTCGCTGTACGGTCCGCGCCGCTGTCCGGGATAACCGGCTCGGCTCCTTCGTCGAGCGCCGAGAACAAGGACGGCCTTAGGCTGCGCCCACGAGGGAGCGCGGCCTTTTTCCGAGGAATCCAGGGAGATCCCCCGAATGGCAACGATCAACAAAGTTCAGGTCGGCGAAGCACTCGTCGGCGACGGCAATGAGGTCGCTCACATCGACCTGATCATCGGACCGCGCGGTTCGCCGGCCGAGACGGCTTTCTGCAACGGCCTCGTGAACAACAAGCACGGCTTCACCAGCCTGCTCGCAGTCATCGCGCCGAACCTGCCGTGCAAGCCCAACACGCTGATGTTCAACAAGGTCACCATCAACGACGCCCGTCAGGCCGTCCAGATGTTCGGCCCCGCCCAGCACGGCGTCGCCAAGGCTGTCCAGGACGCGGTTGCCGAAGGCACCATCCCGGCTTCCGAAGCCGACGACCTGTTCATCCTGGTCGGCGTGTTCATCCACTGGGAAGCGGCTGACGACGCCAAGATCCAGAAGTACAACTACGAGGCTACCAAGCTCTCGATCGAGCGCGCTGTGCGCGGCGAGCCGAAGGCTTCGGTCGTCACCGAGCAGCGCAACTCCGCGACCCACCCCTTCGCAGCGAACGCTTAGATCGGGGACAGTTCTGGGCAGAGTTCGCCTCCGCCTGCTCCGCGGGGCCTGCTCCAGCGACTGGCCTCCATCTTCCTTGGACGCTAACGAGATCGGGACGGCGCAAGCCGTCCCTTTCTTTTTGTCCCGATAGAACGCGCCGGCCGGTACCGACGGCGGCCGAAAACCTACCCGCGCAGCGTCCCGTCGTGGATCGCCGACGCCACGAGCGCCCCGGCAGCGCCGAGGGATTGCAACGCCAGGATGTCGTCCGGCCCGCGAACCCCGCCGGCGCCATGGATAGACACGGTGGGTGCCAGGGTGATCGCCCGGATGAGTGCCAGGGTGTCCACCCCCCTATTGGCCCCGATGCTCGCCAGGGTCATAACTATGACGTCGCGAGGCCACAGCGACGGGTCCGCGTGCAAATCCGGCGGACCGAGCAGCACGTCGCCCCGGCTGTCGAGGGAGAGCACGGCCCGATTGCCCAGCGCACGGACCAGGCGGGAATCGGTCTGGCTCTCGCTGCCGATCACCGGCCGGCCGAGCCCTTCGCCGAGGAACGCCTCGACCCCGGCCAGATCCGAAAACCCGGCATCGACCCAGAGCTCGACGTCGGGACAGGCCGCCCGGATCGCCCGGAGGCTGGCGAGGTCCGGCGCGCGGCCCTCCACGATGGCGTCGAGGTCGGCGACGTAGAGAATCTCGGCCGGGTAGGCGGCGAGAAGGCCGCGGGCGATGTCGGCGGGGGCCGATCCGCTGGCCAAAGGGGTGCGGATCGGGGCATAGGCGTCGCGGTCGCCCGCGCGGGCGCGCACGACGCAGCCGCCGCGCAGGTCGATCACCGGAATCACCCGGAACGCCATTTTTCTTATCCCCCAGCGAGATGCCCGTGAGCCGACCCGCGCACGACCAAACTCCCAAAAAAATCGGGTGGGATCTCGGGGGGGTGCATGTCAAGGCGGCGCTGGTCGAGGGCGGCCGCGTGCACGAGGCGGTGCAGGCGCCGTGCAAGCTCTGGCGCGGTATCCCGGCCCTCGACGAGACCTTTTCGAAGCTACTCCCCGATTGGGCCCGCGAAGAAGCCGACCACGCCGTCACCATGACGGGTGAGCTGACCGATTGCTTCAAGGACCGCGGCGACGGCGTGGCGCAACTCGCGGCCTGGGCCGCCGCGAACCTCAAGGGCCGCGTGCGGATCTATGCCGGCCGCTCCGGCTTCGTCACGCTGGAGGCCGCGGAGGCGCAAGCCGCCGACATCGCCTCGGCCAACTGGCACGCCACCGCCGCCCTCGTCGGCCGCCACGTCGCCAATGCGCTGCTGGTCGATATCGGCTCGACCACCTCCGACCTGATCCCGATCGTCGGCGGCCGGCCCGCCTCCACCGGTTACAGCGACGCCGAGCGCCTGGAGACCGGCGAGCTCGTCTATTCCGGCGTGGTGCGCACGGCCCTGCCGGCGCTCGCCACGCACGCCCCCTGGGCCGGTCGGCGCACGGCGCTCATGGCCGAATCCTTCGCCACCACCGCCGACATCCACCGCCTGCTCGGCGATCTCCCCGAGGGCGCCGACCAGCAGCACAGCGCCGATCTCAAGGGCAAGTCGATCGCGGAATCCGAGACGCGCCTCTCGCGCATCATCGGCCGCGATCACTCCGAGGGGTCCGAGGCGGCATGGCGTGCGCTCGCGGCCTGGTTCGCCGAGGCCCAGCTCCGCCCCCTCCACAACGCCGCCGCGACGCTGCTCTCCCGCTCCGACCTCCCGCCGGACGCGCCGCTGGTGATCTGCGGCGCCGGGAGCTTTCTGGCCGAACGCCTTGCCCGCCGTCTCGGCCGCCCAGCCCGGGCCTTCACCGGCGTGATCGCCGACAGCCTCGCGGACCGCGACGCCGGCTGGATCTCGACCTGCGGGCCGGCCGTGGCGGTCGGGCTGCTGGCGGAGGATTGAGTCCACCGGCATTTTTAGCCCGAACGGACTGTAGAACCCTTACGGCCCCCGACACGCCATCACGCCCGCGGCCTGGACCACGCTAAGGGCCTTGCGCCGCACGCCGAGCGGAAGGCCTGGCCGATCGGCGACAAGCGCGGCGTCCCGCGCCAGATCCCGGTCGCAGGCGCATGAGGCGTAGCCGGCCGTGTCGTAGCAAGCGTCGTGGCGCATGCAGGCCGCGTCGAGGTCGTCGGTGGGCGGCAAGCCTTCGCCCCGCTGGCCGGCCCCGCAATAATTGCCGTGAAACAGCTCCGTCCCAGCCAGCACGTTGGCGAGGTTCGCGTCCGGCTGTGGCGTTCCGGCAGGCGCGTCGCCGGCATTGAGATCGTTGGCCGGACCGCCGGCCTTCGCGGCCGAGCCGCGCAGGGTCTTGGGGATCGCCGAACCGGAACCCGGCTCGGCCAAGCTCTCGGCGTTGCGCGAATTCGGCTCGGACAGGTCCGGGAGCGGCGGCGGAGGGCCCGGAACCGTGGTCTCCTCCGGTGACGCCGGCACCTCGGTCTGCGCCAGGGTGCCGGACGCGGCGGCCATCAAGACGAGGGCGAGCAGGGGCCTGAGCAGGATCACGATGGTTGCACTCGGTTCGACCGGACCAGTAAGCCCCGGCTCGACAATCCGGTTCCGCCCGTGCTTTGCGGAAGACCTTCACGGCGCGAAGCCGAGCCGATCCACCCGACACGCACGAGGCCCCCGCGCATGAGCGCTGCCAAGAAACTCGTCCGCATCCTGGCCACCCGCACCGGCGAGGCCATCGAACTCGCCTTCGCCACGGAAGGCGGCGGCACCGTCAAGGTGCTGGCGAGCGAGGACCAGATCGACCAGCTCGTGGACGAGCTGGAGGATATTTTGAATTCGCCAGCGGATGGCGAGGAGGGGTAAGGGCCACCTCCGTCATCGCTTCGCCTTCGGCTCGCAAAGACGAGAGCGGATGACCTTCACGGCGCTGGCACTCACCGCAGGAAATCACCGAACGCGCGCGGTCCGTCCGGCACCGCGATCTTGCCCGTCACCTTCAGCGTTCCGGCATCGATGACGCTCAGCGAGTTGTCGCCCCAGTTGGCGACGTAGAGCGTCTTGCCGTCCTTCGCGGCGGCGATGCCCTCGGGGTGGTCTTCGACGTCGATGGTGCCGGCGGGCTTGAGGTCGTCGAGGCCGAAGGCGGTGACGGTGTTGGAATACTGGTCGGTGACGAAGCCGCGCCCCCCCGCCAGCGCCACCACGTAGGGCCGGTCGCCGGTCTTCACCCGGCCGATCTCGCGGCGGGCGGCAACGTCGATCACCGAGACGTCGTTCGAGGTGACGTTGGCGGTGTAGGCCCGACGGCCGTCGGCCGAGAGGGTCAGGCCGAACGGATGCTGTCCGACCGCGATTTTTTGCGATTCCCGGGCCGTCGCGAGATCGACCACCGAGACCGAATCCGCCTCGCGGTTGGCCACGAGCAGGCTGCGGCCGTCGGGCGTGACGGCGAGGCCCGACGGCGATTTACCCACCGCGATCTCGCCGGTCTGCTTCAGGCCCTCGGGGGCGGGCGCCAGCACGAAGACGCGGCTGGCATACCAGTCGGCGACGTAGACCGTGCCGGTCTGCGGGTCGACGCAGATGCCGAGGGGGCCGCCGGGGACCGCGAGGCTCGCCGTCACCTTGCGCGCGTCGAGATCGAGCACCGCGACCGACTGGCCCTCGGGGCGCGTGACGTAGGCGGTCCGGCGGTCCGGCGAGAGGGCGATGCCGGCCGGAGCGCCGTCGAGGGGAATGTGGGCGATCACCTTAGCCTGGCCGAGATCGACCACGGCAACCTCACCGGCGAGCTGGGCGGTGACGTAGGCTTCCTGAGCGAAGGTGGGCACCGCGGTCAGCAGGACAGTCAAGAAGAAGAGGGGCAGGCCGAGACGATGGCTCATGCGGGGTCCTGTCTCGTCGCTTGGGTTGGGTAGACGGTTCGCAACCCATGATCTCACCCAACCACCTCATCCTCAGGTGCGAGGCGTAGCCCAGCCTCGACGGAGGGCTTCGGGGATCGCGCGGCTGGCCGGAGCCCTCCGCTACCCTGCGGCACCTCAGGATGAGGGCGAGCATAGGGAGACCGGATTCACCGCGAGAATTCCCCTCCCCGAGGGGGGAGGGGACGAAAAGGCTACGAGCCCTTCTCGGCCTTTTCCTTCACGTTGGTGAGGCTGGCCTTGTAGAGGTCGGAGACGGCCTTCTTGGAGGCCTCGTCGTTCAGGTCCGGCGGCGGATCGTTGTTCATGTAGCCGCGGTAGAACGCGCCCTTCCAGGTCAGCTTCGTCTTGCCGCCGGCATCCTCGACCTCGATCGTCGAGGAATAGTCGTTCACCGGCAGCACCTTCACGTCGACCTTGTCGATCCGGTACATGAAGGTCTTCTTCGCGTCGTCGTACTTGGCGAGCTCTTCCACCACCGTGGCGCCGCCCTTGAGCGTCAGCGTGCGGGTCGCCTTGACCTCGTTGCCGCCCTTGCCCTCGGTCTTCTCGACCACCGGGATCCAGCTGCCGTCCTGGAAGTTGCCGACGATCTTCCAGACCTTGTCGGCCGGAGCGTTGATCTCGATCGACTCGGACACCTTCTGGCGGCTCGGCCCGTGGGCCTGTGCCGAGAACGACACCGTGGCGAGGGCCGCCACCGTGGCCATTGTTAGAAACCGCATCGTGTCTTTCCTCCCATCTTCGCCGCCATCCGGGCGGCGGATCTTCGTGTGCTCGTAGGCTCCGTCAGGAGCCGCCTTTCTCCACCCGCGCCTTGAGGTTCTCAAGGCTGGCATGGACCCAGGCTCGCACCGCCTTCTCAGAGTTTTCGTCGTTCAGCTCCGGCGGCGGATTGATGTTCGGATAGCCGCGGTAGAACGCGGCGTTCCACTCGACCTTCGCGCGGTCCGTGCCCTCCGGTTGAACCGAAATCGTGGCCGAGTAATCGCCGGCCGGCAGGTCGCGAACGTCGTTGCTGGTAATGTAGTAGGCGAGGGAGCGGCGGGCGGCGTCGTATCTGCGGCCCTTCTCCACGAGGGTTCGGCCGCTGCCGAGGGTTAGCGTCCGCGTCGAGACGGCCGGGTCGTCGCCGTCCTCGCGGGTGCCGACGACCCGCTCGACCCAGCTCGAATCCTTCACGTTCCCGACCACCGCCCAGACCTTGTCGGCGGCCGCATCGATCTCGATGGCCTCGACGATCTTGCGGCGCGTCGGCGCGTGCTGAGCTTGCGCCACGCCCGCCACGAGCGTCGTCAGGGCAATCCCTGCGAAGACGATCCGGCGCATCGTATTCTCCCCATGCCGCGTCATCGGCCGGCCTCGGTTCGTTCGAGGACGCGGTCGGTCCGCCCTAGGGCGGCAGCGACCTTGTCCTCGATCCAGTCCCAGGCCTCGCGCTCGGCGGGACCGGCAGTCTTGGATATCGCGATGGCGTGGTAGGCCATCTCGGTCAGGATCTTTTCGGGTTCCAGCATCTTCAGCCGGGTCGAGAGGATCGCGGCCTCCAGCACCGCTGCCTGCGCCCGGTTGTAGCCGAGGAAGGGCTTGTGGCTCGCCGCATGCACCAGCCGGCCGCGATAACGCGGACGCTGTGCGTCGTCCTCCTTGTCAATCACCTCGAACTCGGCATGGCCGAAGCAGGAGGCGAGGCGCTTACCCCGGATCTTGTCGCAATCCATCACCGGCCAGTCGCGGCGGCCGGTGACCACGCCGGCGATGACGCGCACGTCCGTCGGCGACGACGCCACGAAATACGGCGAGGCCTCGAGGTTGAGGATGGTCGGCGAGGGCCGGAACGGCGCCAGCACATAGTCCTCGCCGTCGCGGATCAGCCCGAACGGCACGAGGTGCAGTTCGCCCTCCGGCGACAGGGTCGTGACGATGGTTTCGAGGATGAAGGGCACTGAGGCTCAGTTCTCGTCCGGCACGAGCTTGCCGCAGACGATGCGGCCGGATTTCGGTGTGCTCAACGCGTCGTCGACCGCGTTCGATCCGCGGCCGTCCACGGTCTCGGGCTTCGCCGCATCCGCCTCGGGCCGCGCATCGCGCGTGCCCGGCGGCGGCGCGTCGGGGCCGCTGTGCTTCGTGTGTCCGGCCTTCTTGAAGGCCGTGGTGTCCTCGCGGTCGCGCTCGGCCGCGCAGCCCCAGTCGAGCGGCTCGTCCTGCACGTAGCGCTTGCCGAGCCGCAGGGCCGTCTCCGCCTTGGTCAGCTCGCCGCCGAGATAGAAGGCGTGGGCGCCGTCCGCCGCAACGTCGAGATCCGAGAAGAAAGCCATCGCGTCGGTGCCGACCTTGTGGATCGCGCGGTTGTAGACGTGGATGCCGTCCTCGGCGACGGCAATGCGGTAGTTGGGATCGCGCACTTCGGCAGCGAGCGTTGCGATTTCGTCCGGTGTCTGCACGAAGGGCCGCTTGTCGTGAAGTGCCAGTAGGTCCCGGCCGTAGCCCTTGGGCAGGGCCGAATCCGCCTTGGCCGCGTACATCACGCGCCGGGCGGCGTCGTGCTCCTCCACCGTGCGCCGGGTGTGATTGGAGACCTGGACGATGAGCACGTTGCGGATCGACAGTTCGGAACACATTCCCGCGAGGAGCGCCGTGACGCCGAGGCTGTCGGCCTCCGTCAGCTCCGTGAGGTTGCCCGTGCCCATCATCATCTCGATGTCCGGCCAGCGCTTCCGCACGTCGTTGTAGCGGGCGATCGACTCGACGAAGCCGAAATGGATCGGCTCGAGGATCGGGTCGGCCATGTAGGGCAGGCCGGCCTTCTCCATCCGCTCGATCGCCCGGTCGAGGGAGGGCATGTCGTCCGGCCGCATCGGCACGAGGACGGGCACCGCGCCGATCTCGAAGGCGAGATCGAGGGTTTCCTCGTTGAGGCTGAGCAGGTAGTCGGCACCCGCCTTCGCGCCCCGCGTGAGTTCGTCGAGCGAGAACGAGTCGACGCTGACCGTCAGGCCGGCCTGCTTCATCGCGCGCACGGCGTCGTCGAGATGCGGGAACGGCGTGTCGGGCAGGCCGCCGAGGTCGATGACGTCCGAGCCGCGGCGGGCGAGGTCGAGCCCCTTCGCGACGATCTGGTCGACGCTCATCTTCGACGCGTCGACGATCTCCGAGAAGATCCTCAGGTCGTGTTTCGACAAGTCGACCTTGCGTCCGGCAAGACCCAAGAAGGCCGGCAGGTCGACGATCTCGTCCGGACCACGCTCGACCGGCAGCTTGAAGTGCTCGGCCAGCACCTCCGGGTTCGCACGGCAGCGGCCGGGCAGGACGATGCGCGTCGCGCCCTCGGGGATGGTGATGCGGCGCTTGATGATCTCTTCCGTCATCAGCGCGGCGACCTTCACGCCGGCATCGGCGATCGACCAGGCGAAGCGCTCGGGCGGCAGCGTGTTCGCGACCTTTTCCAGCCGGGCGTGGGCGAGCTTGCCGGTGATGAAGAGGAGATGTTCTCTGCTCGAAGAGGAATCGCCGCTCATGCCGCGGCGTCCTGCAACGGTAGGTCCGGGCCTTGCAGGAAGATCTCGCCGGAGAAGCGCCGCGCGAAGTCCGGGAACGCCCGGTCCACCAGCCCGAGACGCGCAAGGGCCTCCGGCGAGGCCCCGGCAGGGCAGGGCGCCGATTTCAGCAGCAGGCAACGCGTCGCGCCGAGCGCCGCGGCGAGCCAGAGGGCGAGGCTGTCCGAGGTCACGTCCCAGCTCTCGGGAATGCCGGGATGACCGGCGCGCAACGCGGCGGGAGCCCAGAGGCAGGGGGCCTCGTGCGCGGCCGCCGCTTCGACGCTGTGGACGATGGCGAGCCGCGGCGCGATCTCGCAAAACACCTCCGCCATGCGGCCCATGGCGTCGAGGGCGAGGCGGTGGGCGAGGGCGTCCGAATAGCCGAGCGCGGCCTGCGACGTGCGCACCGCCTCGGCGAAGGGTCCGCCGCCGGGCACGATCACGGCCCGCCCCTCGGCGCCGTCGGCAAGCCGAGCCAGCACGCTATGCAGCCGTGGCGCATCGGCGAGCAGGCTGCCGCCGACCTTGACCACGCTCACCGGACCCGGAGCCGCCATGGTCACGCCGCGTCGCGCCGCCCGAGGGCGCGCAGAGCCTGCACCGCGGCGCTCACCCGCACGGGATCGAGCGCGTTGCGCCGGTCGCCGTCCTGGCAGAGGCCGCCGCGAAATCCGAGATAGCCGGGTTCGTGCGCGGCCAGCGCCGGCACGTCCTCCACGCGCAGCGATCCGGCCAATCCCGAGATCAGCCCATGGCTCCGGCACGCGGCGACGAAGGCGGCGAGCCGGTCGGGGGCCAGGAGGTCGCTCAGGCGGCGTCCGGTCTTGGCACGCGTGTCGATCATCGCGCCGCGAAAGCCGGACGCGGCGAGCCGCGGCACCATGTCGAGCGCGAGCTCGTCCTCGGCGAACAGCACGCCGACCAGCCGGTCGCGGGCGGCTTCGGCGGCGGCGGCTTCGGTGGATACCGGGGGGCGCCGGCTTCTACGGCGGTCGTGGCTTCGGCGGCGGCTATGGCTGGCGCCGGAGAGGCTTTGGCTATGGCGGCCTCGGGTTGGGCCTGGGTCTCGGCCTCGCCGCAGGCGGTCTCTACGGCGGGTATGGCGCTTACGGTTATCCCTACGGCTACTCGAACGTCGGCTACGACGACTACGGGTATGGCGGTGGCTGCTACACCGTTCCGCGCCTGCGCTGGACGCCTTTCGGCTATCGCCGCGTCCTCGTTCAGCGCTGCTACTGACGCTGCGTCGAGGATCTGACGTTCGTCGGGGAAAGGGGTCGCGCGAGCGGCCCTTTTTCTTGAGACGACTGGACTACAAGCCGCCCGTGAGCTTCCACAGCCCGAACAGCAGCACGCCCCCTCCAAGACATCTCCGCCACGGATTGACGCCGCGGATCACCTCGTCGAGCGCCCACCACGCGAGGCAGACGGCCGACGCGATCTGCAACCCCAGGACCACCGAGGCCGGCGCGGGAAGCCCCGCCGCCTCGATCACCCACGAGAGCCCGGCCGCCAGACCGAACAGCCAAAGGGGCGGGTTCGGCCATTGCCCGATGACGACCGTGCCGGTGGTGCGGTCCCGGAAGAACCAGTCCACAAAGCGGTTCACGCGCGGCGGCGGGGTCGTCGGCCGGATCAGATCTTGTCCGCCGGCGCACCGTCGGCCTTGCGGATCGGATCGCAGATCTGCGGGCTGACCTTGTCGAGGGTCTCGCAGGCATTGGCCAGATACCAGGTCCGCAGCTCCGGCTGGTTCGGCGCGACGAACATTCCGACGAGCACGAAGCCGCCGACGAGCACGATCAACAGGACGAGTAGGTTTCGCATTCGAATCTCCCGAGAATGGCACCTCTGCCTATTTTCGAGGCAGTCGGCGCATCCATACCACATGGGGTTGGTATGGCGACCGTCCGGTCCGATCCAGCAAAATATTGTCGGGCCGACCTCAGGACCCTGCCCTAACGCGGCCGATCCTGCGGCAGCGCGCTTCCGTCGAGCAGGGGCGGCGCGCCATTGCCGCGGAGGTAGCCGTTGTCCTGCAGCCAGATCAACAGCAGCAGGCCCCCCAGCAGGCTCGCGACCTGCATCAATGATCCGAGGTGACGGCGCCAGAACACCATCACCAGAAGGACGACGGCCAGTGCGATGCCGAGAACGAGAGTCATACCCCCTTCTGCCATTCGCGCGCGCGCCATGCACCCCCCGACTCGGCACTGGTGGCCGATCGCGGCCGAGGGTTACGAGACGAGCCGAATCGCAGTGTGCGAATACTGATTTTCTTAACCGACGCCGAATCCCGATGGCGGATCAGTAGAAAACGCATCGCTCGAATTGTTGCCGAACACTGAAAAGCGTGTCAGAAGCGCGGATCACATCGGGACACGGCTCCTGCCGGTCTTGAGGGCTTCTCCATGATCACCGCCCCTTCTTTCGGCGCGTCGGCTTCCACGCCGGCCAGCGAACCCGTCGCCGCGATCCGTGTCCGGGCTGCCGGGGATGCGCGGCAGCTGCGCGCCCTCGCCCGCGCAGCGCAACGGGACGGCATGCCGAAGGCCGACCTGCGATCGGCGACCGCCCTTGCCGCAGCACGCCGAGTGGTCGAGCACGCACGCCGTCTCTCCTCGCTCCGCCCGCGCATGCCGGAACTGGCGGACTGACCCGGCGAAGCGCTCTGAAAAGCCGCGCGTGAGGTCGCTTTCGCGCGCCGAAAACATGGGCTGGACAACGGGTCGTGAAGCCCGTAAACGGCCCGAACTGCGCCGGCCGACACATTTGACGTCGTACCGGATCATGGGAGCCGCATCCTTCGACGATGTCAGGCTCTCGGCGGTGGGGGATAGTTTAACGGTAGAACAGTGGACTCTGACTCCTCTAGTCGAGGTTCGAATCCTCGTCCCCCAGCCATCTAATTTCGCCCGCTAGGTCAATGACTTGGCGGGTTTTTTCTTGCTGTCCCGCAACAATGCGGCGGACGGCGGACCGGCATTCGGTGCCCTACGCCGACCGACAATCCCCTGTCAGTTGACGCTGGAATCGAACGCCGGCCGCAGCGTCGGCAGGGTGGACGGCTCGTCGCCCAGGGACAGTCTCCTGGCCATCGGCGGCAGTGCCACCGGCCGGGCGGGCGGGGTGTAGCGGAGATCCTGCGGACGGATGGTGTCGAGCGACATGTCCGACATCAGCGCCAGCAGACGGAAGCCGGCGACGATCCGGTCGCGCTCGGCGGTTTCGAGGCTCACCCGGGAATCGAGCAGCGCCTGCTGCGTGATCAGCACGTCGAGCGTGGTCCGCTGTCCGACGCTTGCTTCGAGGGTGGCTCCGGTGAGCGCGCGATCGTTGGCGAGGATCTGGGCCTGCGCGGACCGGATCGTGCTCTCGGATGCGACGTACAGCCCCCAGCTCTGGATGACGCCCGCGCGCACGACGGCGCGCTCCCGGTCGAGCTCGGACAGCTTCTGGCTGCGAATCTCGGCCGCGCGCTGCACTGCGGCCGGGGTCAGGCCGCGGTCGAAGATCGGGACGGTGAGCCGCCCGACCACCGACATCTGGTCGAGCTGGCTCTTCGGCAGGATGATGTCGGGGTCCCATCGCCGGTCGGCCGACACCGACAGGTCGAGCGAGGGCAGGTACCCGGACTTCTGGACGGCGATGTTCAGCTCGGCCGCCGTGATCGCGTTCCTGGCGGCGCGAATGGCCGGATTGAGCTTCATCGCCTTCGCGATGGCGCCGTCGAGGCTCTTGGGCATCAGGGCCGTCGGCAGGCCCGTGCGGGCGAGCGGTCCCGGATCGTAGCCCACGATCGAGGCGAAGACCGCGCGGCTCGTGTCGAGGTTCAGCTTGGCGACGGCGATGTCGGCCTTGCTCCGGGCCAGGCTCGCCGCGGTCTGTTCGGCATCGGTCTTGGTGATCTGGCCGACCTCGAATTGATACAGCGCCTGCCTGTGCCGGGCCGCGAGCAGTTCCTGGTTCTTCTGCCGGATTTCGAGGATGGCGGTGTCGCGCAGCACGTCCACATAGGATGTCGCGACGTCGGCGAGAATGAATTGCTCGGTTTCCGAAAGCCTGTCTCGTTGCGACAGCAGGGCGGCCTCGTCCCGTGCCACGCTATTCGTGGTCCTGAAGCCGTTCCATAGGTTCTGCGTCAGGCCGGCCCCGTAGCCGCGTGGGCGGCTTCCCTGGTCTATCCTGGGATAGCCCGGCGATAGGACGTTGCGGTCGCGGTAGCCGATATCCGAGTTCAGGCTGATGTCGGGAGCAAAGCCCGTGGCGGAGATGGCCACGTCCTGTACGCCGACCCGGACGGCGGCGCGCTGCGCGCCGATGGTGGGGTTGTTGGCATAGGCGGCCCGGAAGGCGTCGTAGAGCGTTCCGGCCGGCGCCGCCTGTCCGGGACCCACGCACAGAGCCGCGACGGCGACGGCGGCGAGCAGGCCGCCGAGCGCGAAGGACCGGGCCTCACGCGGAGACGGGACGCGCCGGGGATGCTGGCGGCGGACGTCGTCTCGCGCCGCGGCTCGATCGGTCATCAAACTCGCAAGCCCTACCGAGCCCGTGCCCCGCACGTCGTCCTCGGGCGAGACTATCGAATGTTAAGTTTAATTTTGGGTAAATGCCTCTTCTACCGAAAGTCTTCTGCCACCTTCCAAGATGGATCGATTTTCAGTTCATAAACCAGTCGAACTGCAAATCTAGCGGCCGCACGAATTTGGACTCGAAAGTAAAACGACACCGAAAATCTGCCGTAACACAGTTCTGCGGGTGGCACGTCCCGACCGGCAGAGGGTTGGCGCTTGATCGCCTCGGCTTCGGCTCGCCGCGACGGCGTAGGGATCGCCCTACCCGACCTGCGCCGTCCGATCCGACGGCGATCCGTTCCGCAGCGGCGGCAGCTCGGTCGGCCCTGCCCTACAGGCTCCGGCTCGTCTTGCCCGACAGCAGCCATGTCCGCGCGCGCACCAGAAGCGCCGGACGGACGCGCGTGACGTCGTCCTCGTCGACAAGCGGAGAGGAGGATAAGGCGGAGAGATAGGCTGTTTCGCTCGCGCGGCATTCGCCGAGCGCCGCTTCCGCGGCCGATGTGCGGCCGGAGAGGGCGGCGCGCAGGGTGAAGGCGTCGGTGAGGCAGGTGCGCCAGGCGTCGTGCCGGTCGCTCACGCCGCCCTGGGCCAGCGCAGGCGCGGCACAGCCGATCGCGCAGGCGAACAGCACAGTGCGAGAGATCGTGCGAGCCGAGACCATGGCAGGGGCTCCTGACCGTCGCCGGACCTGCATGGAGGCGCGGCGGAACTGGACACGGCGCATTCGCGGCTTCTGCGAAACGCTCCGGTAACCCTTGCGGCCAAAACCTTAAGGCATTCGTTACGATCGACGCCGCGCGGCCGTCCCGTTTCGGGAAAACCCGTCTCCGCAGGATGTCGCTGGAGACCCGCCGCGCGCCACTCTTGCGCCACAGGCGATCAGCGGTTCGCCGTCGTCACCGGCGAGACGGCGACGCCGAGGCCGACCCAGGCGACCGCGTCCTGGCTCTCGCGCTTGATGAAGGTGTAGCCGGTCTGGCGCCAGGGCAGGACGGCGCTGGTCTTGTTGTCGAGCACGAGGTCGCCGCGATCGGTAAGGATGGTGAGCACCGCATGACCCTCGCCCTTCTCGTCGATCACGACGGTCATGCGCATGGCCCGGCGCGGCAGGCCGGCATCGGCCAGGAGCGCCCGCTTGCGCAGCTGGAAATCCTCGCAATCGCCCTGGCCGTCCTCCGCGAGGTCCCAGCGGTCTGCGACGTTCCAGTGGTCCTGGTCGGTGACGGCGTGGATCGCCTTGTTCACCCGGCGGTTGATGGTGTTGAGGGTCTGCCAGATCGCCGGGGTCAGGGTGATCGACGCGGCCTCGCTGCGATCCACGGCGCATTCGCTGGCGTAGCGCTCGCAGAACTCGGTCCAGGCGGCGATCGGCCGGGCGGTTCCGGTGATCGAGGCGGCGAGGCCGGAGGACGGCAGCGAGGCGAGGGTCTGCGCCTGGGCGGCGGAGCCGGACGCGAGGGCGGCGAGCGCCGCGAGACCTGCGATCAGGCTGCGGACCGGGGCCGTCATCCGCTTCGAAACGCCGGTACGCATGGCTTCGGTGAACCCCGTTAAGCTTCTGTTAACGAACGTCTCACAGCTGCCTCTCCGCGGCAATCATTCGGTTAAAGATCGGTTAACGGGCCGCGGCTTCTTCCGGGTGGCATCCCGTCGTCGACGGTCCCGTGACGAAATTTGGGACGTACGGACAAATCTCCGGCCGGGCGGTCCGGCCGCGCCCGTGCATAAGTATCGCGCGCCAATTGTCCCGCTTCGCGAGTCGGTGACAGATGGCTGCCGGGGCGTTCGCGATCGCTTCGCGCCACGGGTTGGATCTGCCAGCAGCCGCCTCGGGCGGTCTCCCTAGGAAGAGTGTCGACGGTGCTGAAGATCGCTTCCCTTCTTCTGGGGTTCTTCCTCGTGCTCCAGCCGGCCTTCGCGCAGGCGCAGGGCCTGACGCTGAACCGGATCAAGTCGATGCTGGTGGAGGCGGGCTTCAAGGACGCCCGCGTCGAGGACAGCCTCGTCCTCGTCGACGGGCTCGGCCGCTTCGACAGCCAAGCCGCGATCGGGCTGGCCGACGACAAGTCGACCTTCATGATCTCGACCAACTGGGACATCCCGGCCGAGAAACAGAAGGCCATTCCGGCCCTCAAGATGCTGGCGGCCAACAGCTACGGCTACTTCGTGTTCGCGATGGTGGACGACGAAGGCGAGCTGTCGCTGAACATCGAGGCGACCTACGACAGTTCGCTGATCTCCAAGACGATGCTGCGCAAGGCCCTCGAACAGTTCGTCGAAACCGTCGACGGCAACGAGGAGATCTGGAACGTCGACAAGTGGGTCGCGGAGAGCACGGGCGCCAAGTCCGAGCCGACGAAGCCTCTGCCTGCGAAGCCCGCGCCTCCGGTGGCCTCGGCCCCTCCCCCGTCGGCCCCGGTGGCCCAGGCCGCGCGGCCCCTCGCCCTGCCGCGACTGCTGTTCGTGTCGCGCAAGGCCAAGGATTTCGGCGACGTCGCGGCGCGGTCCTCCAACGCCTTTCCGCAGGGCGACACGCTGCTGGTCTATATCGAGGCGGCCGGCCTGACCGTCGCCCCGGGCGAGGCCGGCAAGAGCCGCGTCGGCGTCGGCCTCGATTACGAGGTCCGGACCTGGGCGCGCCAGAGCGTCTACCCCCGCAAGACCGAGCTCGACGAGGCCGTCTCCTTCCAGGGGGCCGAGCCGCCGCCGGTCTACGTGACGAGCGCCATGACGTTCCGCGATCTGGCGCCGGGCTCCTACGTGCTGACCTTCTTCCTCCGGGACACCCTCGGTGGCCGGGTGGCGCAGGGCGATCTGCCGTTCACGGTGGTGCCGGGTGCTGCGCCTAGGGCCGAGACGCCCGCCGCGGCAGCGCCCGCAAGGCCCCGCGAAACGTGCGCAC
>NZ_VRVE01000024.1:0-47314 GCF_008040035.1 Methylobacterium sp. WL9 | reverse complement strand
GTTGGACGCCGCCAACCGGCCCGCCCCCGCCGCCTTCGCCGTCCGGGCCGGCAGCAGCGCGGTCGGCGTCGTCGGCGTCGGCGTCGCGAACAACACGGTGACGCTGACCCTGGCGGCGGCCGTCGCGGCCGGCCAGGCGGTCACCGTCGCCTACACCGATCCGAGCACCGGCAACGATGCGCTGGCGATCCAGGATCTCGCCGGCAACGACGCCGCCACCTTCGCCGCCCGAAGCGTCACCAACACCACGTCGGGCTCCGCGCCGGGCCAGACCATCAACGGCAGCGAGGCGGCGGACACGATCGCGGGCGGCGCCGGCAACGACACGCTGCGCGGCAACGGCGGCGGCGACACCATCGACGGGGCCGCCGGCAACGACTACCTCTCGGGCGGCGCAGGCGACGACGTGCTCATCGGCGGCCCCGGCGCCGACACCGTCTATGGCGGGGCCGGCGCGGACCGCTTCGCGTTCCGGAGCGTGGCCGATTTCGGTGCGGGCGGCGCCCTCGACATCATCGAGTTCATCAGCGGCGACGGCGACCGCATCGATTTCTCCGCCATCGATGCCAATTCCGGGATTGCCGGGATCCAGCGCTTCACCTTCATCGGCACCGACGCCTTCGGCGGCCAAGCCGGGCAGTTGCGCTATCAGCGCGGCACCCAGGCGAATACCTCCCTGGTGAGCGCCGACCTGAACGGCGACGCCCAAGCCGACTTCCAGCTCACGGTCGGCGCACCGACCCTCACCGCCGCCAGCTTCGCCTGAGCCATGCCGGCCGGCCCATCTCTCGGCGCCTTCGGCAGACCGTCCGCTTTCAGGCAGGAACGAGACAACGCCGATCTTCGGGTACGCGACGAAGTGCCCTGAGACGGAAAGTCTTCGGCCTCGCAGACGGACGAAACGCGAGAGTTTCGTCGATACGGATATGCTGTCTCGACGAAACTCTAGGGCCGTACCCGACCTGATTGCATCGGGTCGGGTACGGCCCTAAGCCTTTGTTGTGACGCGCTTTCTTTCGACCAACCGGCAACCTCTTGGTCGGAAAGCGCTCTAAGGCCTCATCCCACGGCGCGGGAAGCCTCGCGCACCTGACGGGTCGCCTGATCGACCTGCTCGCTCGCCAGAGCGATGGCGTCCATGCCGGCCGCGATCGCGCTGACCCCATGCGACGCGGCCTGCATGCTTCCCGACATCTCCCGCGTGACGGCAGATTGCTCTTCCACGGCGGCCGCGATCGAACCGGACACATCGTTGAGTGTGCGAATGGTCGACTGGATCGTGCCGATGGCATCCACGGCTTCCCGTGTCGCGGATTGGGTCGCCGCGATCTGGCCTCGGATCCGGTCCGTCGCCTTGGCCGTCTGCTCCGCCAGCGCCTTGACCTCGGCAGCCACGACGGCGAAGCCCTTGCCTGCCGCGCCGGCCCGCGCCGCCTCGATCGTGGCGTTGAGCGCGAGAAGGTTCGTCTGGGCGGCAATTCCCTGGATGAGCGCCACGACGTCGCCGATCTGGGCCGCCTGTCCGCTCAAGCCTTCCACGATCGCACCGGTGCGCTGCGTTTGCTCGACGGCTTCCCCGGCGATCTTCGCGGCATAGCTCACCTGCTGGCTGATTTCGCTCACCGACGCCGAGAGCTCCTCGGCACCCGATGCCACGCATTGGATCTCGCTCGAGACGCGCCCGACAGTGCCGGCGGCCTCCGTGGTCTGCCGGGTCACGTCGCCGACCGCGACGCCGATGGCGTCGAGGTCGAGACCGATCGCTTTCTGCGCGTCCGCGCGGCGATGCCGGTCCCGTACCTGCTCCGTGATGTCGGTTGCGAATTTCACGACCTTGATCGGCTTGCCGTCCGCGTCTGAAACGGGATTGTAGGTCGCCTGTATCCAGATCTCGCGGCCGCCCTTCCCGATGCGCCGGTACTCGGCCGACTGGAACTCGCCCCGAGCCAGGGCGACCCAGAACGCCTGATAGGCGGCGCTGCGGCGCTCGTCGTCGTTCACGAACATGCTGTGGTGGCGGCCTGCGATCTCCTCGAGCCGATAGCCGAGCGTGTCGAGGAAATTCCTGTTGGCCGTCAGGATCGTGCCGTCGAGGGCAAAGGCGATGACGGCCTGCGATCGGTCCAGGGCGGCGATCTGCCCGTCCAGGTCGAGGCTGCGCACCTTCCGTGTCGTGATGTCCGAAGCGAACTTGATGACCTTGACCGGCTTGCCTGCCCGATCGAGCACCGGGTTGTATGAAGCCTGAATCCAGATTTCCCGCCCACCTTTGGCGATGCGCTTGTACTCGGCCGACTGAAACTCGCCGCGGCGCAGGGTTTCCCAGAATGCCTTGTAAGCCGCGCTCTCGCTGTAGCCCGGCTCGACGAACAGACTATGATGACGTCCCCGGATCTCGTCGAGGGTGTAGCCGACGGCCGCGAGGAAGTTTGCATTTGCAGTCAGGATCGTGCCGTCGAGCTTGAACTCGACTATCGCCTGGGAACGATCCAGGACCGCAAGCTTTGCGTCTGCTTCAGGGGCGCGAAAATTCAACATCTCAAATCCTTGCCACGGCGAATCCGCGCACGTCCTAGACGCATGGCTGATCCGCTTAATGATTAGAAATATACAAAAATCAATAATAATTAGCTAAATTGCAGATATTTTTCGGATGCTACATTTGTATTTCTCATATGGCTTCAAATAAAACTACATCTATATTTGAAAAAAATTACATCTAAATTAGAGAACAGATATATAACATGTAAATAAAATACATTAAAGAAGCTCCATAAACATTCAGGTTGATGTGTTATACAATAGCATTGGCTTAGCCTTCTTCACTCGCATTCACCCTTCGATCGAAGCGGCAAAAGCCTCGACAAGTGCCGGCTCGAGTTTGCCTGTCATGCCGCGCAGAATCTGCAACGCTTCCGTCTGGGACATCGGCGGCCGATAAGGGCGCCGCTCTGTCAGTGCCGCGTAAATATCGCAGATCGTCAAAAGGCGAACCGTATCGCCGATCTGGCCGCCTTGCAGACCATCCGGATATCCAGATCCGTCAAGCATTTCGTGATGATGTCGCGTGGCCGCGAGGATGATCGGATCGACGGAACCAGCCGCGGCCAGGATTTCGTACCCAAGTGCAGCATGAGTCCGCATCGTCGCCATCTCGCTCGAATCGAGCTTTCCGGGCTTGTTCAGAACGGAAAGAGGGATCAGCGCCTTACCGACATCGTGCACCAGCCCGGCACGGATCAATGTCGTCCGCTCCGAGGACGGCAGGCCGAGGTAGATGGCGAAGTGAGCTACATAGCTCGCAACGAGCAGGCAGTGTCGCAAAGTCGTGTCGTCGTGCGCCTGTATAAGAGTAATCCACCGATCCAGGCCGCCTTCCCGTATAGCAACAAGAAGCGGCCCAATGGCTTCGTTGACGGTCTCCATGTCCAGCGATCCCGACCGGGCTGTGTCGAACATCTCGCTGAAGGTCGAGCCGACCAGTTCGAAATTGTGCTCGACAAGCAAATCGGTTGTGGTCTTTGCAGGAGCGATCAAGCGGAACAGGGCTGCGACGACCGTTCGCGGCTCCATGGCAAGCGCCGAAAAGCAGGCCGTGATGCCGAGGTTTCCGGCCTCCCGCAGCACGGCGTCCGTTCCCGTTCTTGTGAGGTAGATCAGCGGCATCCGACGATCGCGGCACCTGACGGTCAGCCTCTGCAAGCAGCGCCTCGAATTTGGACGCTCCAAGGCGACATCTGCGATGACGCCGACGACGGGCTCAAGGTTCAGCCATTGCTCCTCGACGTCAGCGACGCGACAGCCGGCCATCATGCGAACAGCTTCACACAGATCGTGACCCCGATCGATGTTATCGGTGAGTACGACGACAGTCGAGCTTGGCATCGATCCAACCTGCTTTGGGCCATCAAGGAATGATCTACGAAACGCAGAGCCACGGCATCAACCCGATTTCGACGTCCAGATTCTGGCGTTTATCTTGCATAGAATAATAAATCAAATTAATCCACGATCGGTCATCAAGTAATATTATTGTTTCTCTTTATTTATCCAATCCGACATTCTAGAAATCTTTGTCTGGTCGTTCCAAAAACCAATTACCGGCGATCCAAAGATCATGGCACATTCGTCCAGGATAGTAAGTCACGAAACATTGTCCGCGACACTCTACCGCTACGATTACAAATGAAAATGCAAATCCTTAAGCCATGGAAACTCTGCCGCGCTCGACCATAACAGATGCTTGGCTTGAACTTTCATCCTGCTCGATGGACGGCATGCATGGAATACGATGCCAGACTCGCCTTCTGGCCGAGCGGAATTACATGATGGCATGAGATTGCAATTGGACATCTTAGCCATATCACGCAGCAGAAACTCGGCGATCGCTTGCCGCCACCGCGACCTGATCGGCGTCGTGCAAAACCGACAGGTCCCACAGACCGCAAATTATTTCGAAGCAAAAGCATGACGTTGCAAATCTATCACACTCCACCTCAGGTCGTATTTTTATGGATTACCAAGGTTTCTATAGTCTTAACAGACGCCATGCGCAAAAATGATATAAAAATACAGTATATTTATAGTCTCGCTATAGTCTTCTATATTGGGCTAAACCTCCTTCGGGACTTGCGGCGCGGCATCCGGTCCGTCAGTGTTCAGGGAACAAGACCGTCTGCGGTTGAAAGGCGTGAGTTATTCACGGGCAACGTGTGAATCTGATGATAGGCCAGGATCGACACGATGAAAACTCGTGGCGGCCACAACCTCGATTTTCTGCAAGTATTATTTCGGCGCGCCAGCTCCGTAATTTCAATGATGCCGGAGGCATCGCAGTTAATTTTGATGTTATGAAGGCAATGAAACCTGACATCAATATATCAGGCAGTCAAAGCGAACTGCTTAGTTTCTGGGAGACGCGTTCGGCCAGTGGCTTCATCACGCAACCCAAATTCTCCGCCAATCTTTTAACCGTCCGCTTCATTACGAGTGGCCACATTATTTATTCGCACCGGGGCGGGGACGTCCTGGGATCCAGAACACATGCTACATTGGCCGGCTTCGAAGGTATAAAGGACGTTTGCGCATCCAGGGCACTCAGTTCGATCAGCGGAACGATCGCGGTTAAAACCCTTATAGCCGCAAACAAGGCGCTGACGGGCAACGACCACGCAGGTTTACCGTCGCTTTCACCGGTCGCCGAAATGACCACACCGGGCATGATGGCGCTGTTTTGCACCGTCAAGTTGGTTAAGAGCCAAATCAACGATTCGATGCAGCAACCAGACTTAATATTGCCGATGATACAAGAGATAATGAGTTATCAATTATTATCAGCTTGGCCAAGACTTGAAAATAAGCCGCTAAATGAATCGACACCGGCGTCGTCCTGTCGGCTCAACTTAGCAGTCGATTATATTCACGCCAATCTATCAAGTGAATTAACTTTAGCCGATATTGCCTCCATAGCTGGTATCAGCGTTAGATCACTGCAGGATAAATTTAGAAAAGAAATCGGCCGGACACCGATTCAGTTCATTATCGACCAGCGTCTCGAACGCGCTCATCACGATCTGCTTTCAGCTGCCAAAGCAACATGGTCTATCTCGGATATTGCTCGACACTGGGGCTTCGTCCACATGAGTGACTTTGGGCAGCGTTATCGCAGATTATTTGGCTGTTCCCCGTCCGACACACGCCGTGAGGCGCCATTCACCCGCTGAGAGGAGCGTCCTTTCGGATCGATGGTGGAAAACAATGAAGCAGAAGCAGAATGCCACGGTACTTTTTTGACACCAATGATGGGCTCGATTTCCGGGATCATATCGGCTGTGAGTTCAGAGATCAGGCGGCCTTGAGGCGAGGCGCCCTAAAAGCGATCACCGGTCTGCTGGCAGCAGGAAGCGAAAAATGTGATAGCTATTCCGTTGTCTTGCAAGTCCGGGATGAGCAAGACGAAACTATCTTCGTAATTCGATCGGTCTGCCAAATAGATATTCAAGATAAATTCTGAGAATTTGAATCCAGCAGTTATACGACATGGATATCTCGGCTCATGGCACGTCGTCATTCGCGTGGTAGTGTTTTTGTTCGAGACCACTTCGTGAAAAATTGGCAGGTATGTATTTATCGGACAGAAATGGACTGCTGTCTTTTAACAGCTCTTTGATGCTGAGATATCGACTTTACAGAGTATGTGCGGCTGTGTCTTTGACGCTTGCGCAGAAATCAGGACTTTTACACGGCGGATCCCAATTTCGGTTCCGACGCGACTCGACAGACGCCCGGCGCCAGGCTGGTTTACCTGCCGCCCTGGAGCAGGCTGCAAAAAAATGGCAACGGTTTTTCGCGCGAAGCCTGCTTTCGACTTTTGAATCGATCACGCTGCGTTTTGATTGACCCGCTCAAAACGCAGCGTGATCTAGAGACGCCGGCCCGATGCAACGGGGTCAGGTACGGCTCTAGATTCCCCAATACGGTGCCGCGTTGTAGTAGCGGTGCACGTGCTCTTCCCACTCGCGCTCGTCGGCCGGGTCGCCGCCCTCGGGTGAGCGCGCGGGGGCGTTGCGGAGCTGCTCCTCGGTGATGTCGACGACGTAGGCCTCGATGGCCGGATCGAAGGCCAGGACCGCCCAGGGCAGCGTGTAGTAATCCTCGCCGAGGCCGAGGAAGCCGCCGAAGCTCATCACCACGTAGGCGACGCGGCCCGAGGACTTGTCGAGCATCAGCCGCTCGATGCGGCCGACCTTGCCGCCGTCGGGGCGGCGCACCTCGGTGCCGATCACGCGGTCGCTGGCGATGAGGGTGCGGGCCTTCGGCCCGGCCTGTGGGGTGGTGCTGACGGGGTCCATGGCGCGGGGCTCGCAACCTTGTTACATCCAACCGGGAAAACGCTCGGGTGACCGGGCACGTTCCGGTGCGGCTTTTCCGGCCGCTCGGGTTGTTCGCCGAGGGACCTCAGCGCCGATGCCGCAGACCGTTCACATGTCCGTTGCCCTCGCATTCCTCGCCCTGATCGCCGGTTCCGCGATGGCGCAGGACAAGGGCACGATGGACCCCAAACCCCTGCCGCCGCTCGCCAACCCGAACGATCCCGCGACGCCGGCCAAGGCTCTGTTCGGCCGCGTCACCGCGCCCTCGAGCGGATCGGCCGAGGCCTACGGCTCCTATGCCAAGGGCTGTTTCGCCGGCGGCGAAGGCCTCGCCTTCGACGGGCCGACCTGGCAGGTGATGCGGCCTTCGCGCAACCGGCGCTGGGGCATGCCCTACCTCGTCAGCTTCCTGGAACGGCTCGCGAGCAAGGCGCCGCAGGCAGCCTGGCCGGGGCTTCTCGTCGGCGACATGTCGCAGCCGCGCGGCGGCCCGATGCTCACCGGCCACGCTTCGCACCAGCTCGGCCTCGACGCCGACCTCTGGCTGACGCCGATGCCCGACCACCGGATGACCCGCGCCGAGCGCGAGCAGACCTCCGCCACCGACATGGTCCGCGCCGACCGCCGCGACATCGACGAGGACGTCTGGACGCCGGCGCATACTGCGCTCATCCGCCTCACGGCCAAGCAGCCGGAGGTGGCGCGAATTTTCGTCAACGCCGCGATCAAGAAGGCCCTCTGCCGCGAGGCCGGCGGCGACCGCGGCTGGCTCACCAAGGTGCGCCCGATGTACGGGCACAACTACCACTACCATATCCGCCTCGCCTGCCCGCGCGGCGCCGAATCCTGCGGCGACCAGGCCCCTCCCCCGCCCGGCGACGGCTGCGGGTCCGAGCTCGACTACTGGTTCAGCGCGGCCGTGCTCAATCCGCCCAAGCCCAAGACGCCGCCGCGGCCACGACCACCCATGACGATGGCCGGGTTGCCCGACGCCTGCCGGTCCGTGCTGCACGCGCGTTAGCCAGCGGGCTAAGCCGGTGCACGACGTGGTTTGCCCCGGCTTTGGCCATGGCAGCACGTGGGCAACGGATCGCACGATGCCCGGCGCACCTCTCGTGATCGTGCCCGACCGGGATCATGATCATCCTCGACCGACCCCGAGCGAAATCGCGATGCCCGACGGTCCACCGGACAGCCTGCGCCAGGGCCTCAGACAGCGCCATCTCGGCATGATCGCCCTGGGCGGCATGATCGGCGCCGGCCTGTTCGTCGGCTCCGGCTCCGTCATCCGGCAGGTCGGCCCCGGCGCCTTCCTCTCCTACGCCGCCGCCGGAATCCTGGTCATCCTGGTGATGCGGATGCTCGGCGAGATGGCCACCGCCGCGCCCGCGACCGGCTCCTTCGTCACCTATGCCCGAGAGGCGCTGGGCGACTGGGCCGGGTTCACAACGGCTTGGCTCTATTGGTATTTCTGGGTGATCGTGGTCGGTTTCGAGGCGGTGGCCGGGGCCGGCCTGTTGCAGGCTTGGCTACCCGGCCTACCGCTCTGGAGCCTGTCGCTCGGCCTGATGCTGCTGATGACGGCGACGAACCTCACCTCCGTCGGCGCCTTCGGCGAGTTCGAGTATTGGTTCGCCGGCATCAAGGTGTTGGCGATCCTCGCCTTTCTCGTCCTCGGCGGCAGCTACGCCCTCGGCCTCTGGCCCGGCCACCCGATGGATTTCTCCAACCTCCGACGCGGCGGCAGCCTGTTTCCGAACGGCGTCGGGGCGATCGTCTCAGGCATCGTCGTGGTGATCTTCTCCATGGTCGGCGCCGAGATCGCCACTATCGCCGCAGCCGAAACGCCCAATCCCGCCAAGGCCATAGCCAGGGCGACCCGCACCGTCGCCATCCGGATCGCCGTCTTCTACGTGGCCGCGATCCTCCTGCTCACCGTCATCCTGCCCTGGGACGGCCTGCCGCCCGGCGGCTCCCCCTTCGTCGCCGCCTTCGAGCGCATGGGCTTCAACCGGGCCGGCGACGCCATGAACGCCGTGGTCCTCGCCGCCGTCCTGTCCTGCCTCAATTCCGGCCTCTACACCGCCTCGCGGATGCTGTTCCTGCTCGGCGAACGGGGGGAGGCGCCGAAGGCGCTAATGCGGCTCGACCGCTCCGGGGTTCCGGCCCCCGCCATCCTCGTCTCGACGGCGATGGGCTACCTCGCGGTGGTCGCCGCCTACCTCTCGCCGGACACGGTCTTCCTGTTCCTGCTGAATTCGTCGGGCGCGGTCATCCTGTTGGTTTATCTGGCGATTGCGGTGTCGCAGCTGATCCTGAGGCCGCGGATTCCGGCGGACCGGCCGGTGGTCCGGATGTGGCTCTACCCCTACCTCACCCTGCTGACGATCGCCGCGATGACGGGGATCCTCGTGGCGATGGGATTGCAGGCGGAGACCCGCTCGCAACTGCTGCTGAGCCTGCTCTCGACGGGGATCGTACTGTCGGCCTACGGTGTACGGCGCCATCTCGGAGCGAAGCTCGAGACGGCCGCCTGACGGATCGCGTCTCGTCCCGCCCGGCCGAGACGCGGTCGGCCGTTGCTAATGCCGGTCGTCGGGGGCCGGCGGCAGAGGAGCGACGGCGATGCCTTCCTCGACGAGCGCATGCGCCTCCTGCAAAGTGGCCTCACCATAGATCGCGCGGGACGGCGCCTCACCGTAATGCATGGCACGCGCTGCTTCCGGGAACCGCGCTCCGACATCGTCCGCCGTGCGCGTCACCTGGTCACGTACCGCCCGCAGAAGCGCGCGCAGGCGACGCTCCGGCTCAGCGATCATCGGAACCGGAGCTTCCACCGGTGCAGGAGCCGGGGCTTCCACCGCTCCCTCTTCCCGGGATACCGCAGCGGGCCCTCCAGTACGGCCCTTGTCGGTCCGCGCGACGGCAGGGGCCATCAATGCCTTGGCGACCTTGCGGGAATCACAGATCGGGCAGGAGACGAGACCGCGCGCGGCCTGCTCGTCATAGGCATCGCCGGACGGGAACCAGCTTTCGAAGCTGTGGCCGGACTCGCAGGCGAGGGTGTAACGGATCATAGGGTCAAGATGGGGACGCCTCAGGCGTGCCGCACGGTGAAAGGCCGCGCATTGCGCAGAGCCGGGATGCGCGCACGCACGTCGGCGACCTGAGCAAGGTCGATCTCGGCGAGAATGACACCGGGCGCATCATTCTCGGCCTCGGCCAGCACGCGTCCCCACGGGTCGACGATCAGCGAATGACCGTAGGTCTCGCGACCATCTTCATGCCGGCCACCTTGGGCAGCCGAGACCATGAACGATCCCGTCTCGACGGCACGGGCGCGCTGCAGCAGATGCCAGTGCGCCTCGCCGGTCTGGCGTGTGAAGCAGGCAGGCGCCGTCAGCACGGTGGCGCCGGCCTCCGCAAGGGCTCGATAGAGCGCGGGAAAACGAATGTCGTAGCAGATGGCGATGCCGATCTCCGCCCAGGGCAAACTTGCCACCACGGCGCAGTCGCCGCCGGTATAGGTCGCCGATTCCCGCCAACTTTCGCCGTCGGGCAAGTCGACGTCGTAGAGATGGACTTTGTCGTAGGCTGCGCAAATCTCGCCGCCGGCATCGATCAGGAAGGCACGGTTGGCGATCTTGTCGCCGGTCCGTATCGCCAGCGAGCCGACATGAACGAAGACGTGGTTGTCGCGCGCAGCCTCGCGCAGGCCGGCCAGCGTCGGGTCGCTCTCCTGCGGCCCCACCGTGTCGAACAGCCGCGTGCGGTCTCGTTCGACCAGCGAGGTCATCTCCGGAGTCTGGATGTAGTCGGCACCCCGACCGGCCGCCTCGCGGATTGCCGCCACGGCCGCATCGCGATTTGCGAGCGGGTCACGTCCTGAACGCATCTGCACGCAGGCGGCAATGAACCGGGAATGCGCGTGTTCCGCCATCAGGCGGTCAGGAGCGGATCGAGACCACCGGCCCTTTCGAGGGCATAGAGGTCGTCGCAGCCGCCGACATGTGTATCGCCGACGAAGACCTGCGGCACGCTGGTACGACCGCCTGCACGCTGCGACATCGTCGCGCGCGAGCCCGCGGTCTTTTCGACGTCGATCTCGGTGAAGGCCACGCCCTTTTCCTTCAGCAGGCTCTTGGCCGCCGAACAATAGGGGCACCAAGCCGTGGTGTAGAGGGTAACCGGCTGCATCGTCTCGGATCGATCATGCGAAGGAACGCATGATGATATAGCACCGTGATGTGCAGTTCCTATTGCAGGCGCCACACAGGCCTAAGGCAATCGCTTGAAAGCGCTCGCCTCGTCCAGCTTTTTGGCTCAGCGGCCGGCGCCATAGGCTTCGGCGCCACCTGGGAGTCCGTCAGGCCGCAGCGAGCAGTTTCTCGACCTCGCTGACGAGTTCCCGCAGATGGAAGGGCTTGGAGAGCACCTTCGCATCCTTCGGAGCCTTCGAATCCGGGTTCAGCGCGACCGCAGCGAAGCCCGTGATGAACATCACTTTGATGTCGGGATCCAGTTCGGTGGCCCGGCGCGCGAGCTCGATACCGTCCATTTCCGGCATCACGATATCGGTGAGCAACAGCTCGAATGGCTCTTCACGCAGCCTGTTGTAGGCCGAGAGCCCGTTGTCGAACGACAGCACCTCATAGCCGGCGTTCTGCAACGCCTTGGCCAGAAACCGGCGCATGTCGTTGTCGTCTTCCGCCAGAAGGATCTTCATCGAACGGCTTCCTGGGGCTCTTTGAGGCCCGGTACGACTGGTATGTTCATTTCATAAAGCGGCGACTTGGTAAACACGACGTTAAGACCCCATCCGCGCGCTGGGCATCACGGTTTGGTGGACAGGATCACCCACTCGCATCAAAGTGCGGCGATGATCGAGCGCCCGGCGCATCCGCCCTCCGATTTCGAACCGCCCTTTGCCGTCGACGAGCCGGCCTCCCATGCGGTTCCTTTCGTGTTCAATACGCCCCATTCCGGCGCAATCTATCCGGACCACTTCCTTGCGGCCTCGCGCCTCGACGCGCTGACCCTGCGGCGCTCGGAAGACGCCTATGTCGACCGGCTCTTCGCGCCCGTGGTCGGGCTCGGCGCACCGTTGATGCGGGCGAACTTTCCACGCGCCTATCTCGACGTAAACCGGGAGCCCTATGAACTCGACCCGCGCATGTTCGTCGGGCGGCTGCCGTCCTTCTCCAACACACGCTCGATGCGCGTGGCCGGCGGCCTCGGTACCGTGCCACGCATCGTCGCGGACGGACAGGAAATCTATCGGGAGCGACTGCCCGTCGAAGATGCGCTTGCCCGGATCGAACACCTGTACAAGCCCTATCACCGGATGCTGCGCAGCCTGATCCAGCGCACCGTTAAGAGCTTCGGCAACGTCGTCCTGATCGACTGCCATTCGATGCCTTCGTCGAGCCTCGGCCGAGACGAGGACGCCAAGACCGAGATCGTGCTCGGCGACCGGTTCGGCACCGCCTGCGCTCCGGCTCTCATCGACGGCATCGAGCATCGGTTTCGCGAACATGGTCTCCGGGTGGTGCGCAACAAACCCTATGCCGGCGGCTTCATCACCGAGCATTACGGCGAGCCGAACTCGTCCCGTCATGCGCTGCAGATCGAGATCAACCGTGCCCTCTACATGAACGAGCGCACCCTTGCTCTCACCGGCGGCTTCGAGGATCTGGTGGAGTGCCTGACGCGGGTGGTCGTGGCAGTGGCCGCCGACTGGTCGGATTGGAGCTCTCGACGGATCGCCGCAGAATAGCGGCGATAGATTTTAGCCACGCCGCTCAAAACGAAAAAAAAGGCCGCTCCAAAGGAACGACCCGAAGTCTAGGGAGGAAACGCCCAAGAAGGGCTGCAAAATCGCGACGCCATCGCGATATCGCAGTGCACAAGATACAGTGCGGCGCACAAAACACAAGCCGTCCGAAAAGAAGCTTTTGAGCCGCCCGCGCCGAGCCTGATCGCGACGGCCATAAGCGATGCGAGCCGGGATCTGGCGAAGAAGCAGATTGCCATTGGAATCGGCACCCGGATGCAAAAAGGGCCGCCCTGCAGGCGGCCCTCCGGTCTCGTATGATTGGCAGAGGTGATCAGCCACCGAAACTCAGGTCGATGTTGGCCGAACGGTCGTGTTCGGCAGCGATATACGGAAGCGCTTCGTTGGCGAACTGGCGCCCCTGAGCACTGTCACCGCCGCGCGAATAGCCGTCGTAAAGTGCGAGCGTACGCGCGTCCGAGCGCGCCTGCTGAGCGACATAGGTGCGGTCGAAGCTGCGCGCGTTCGGTGCCGAACGGAGACGGTCGATCTTGGCCTGACCCTGGGGGCCGATCGCGACACGGCGCCCCGGCTCGGTCGGGCTGTTGTCGACGAGGCCGACACCACCGAGCACACCGCCGACGATCCCCGTCGCGACATTGGCCGCGACCGTAACCGGCGCCAGCACGATGCCGACCGGGTTGTCGAGGCGCGTCTCGATGCCCTGCCGGTCCGAGACGATGCTGCCGCCAGCGCTCAGTGACGTACCGGGGGGCAGCAGCGCCTCGGTCGTGGCCTTGCGGGTCTCGATGACGCGGCGGGCGTAGCTGCGAATCTCACGATTGCGCGAACGCTCGAGGGCGATGCGGCTCGATTCGATGCTCACCGCATCCGAGCGCAGGGCCTCAGTCCGGAAGGTCGGCGTGCTCGTCGTCGCACCGGCGGGGAGCGCCAGATCCTGCGACTGGACGCGCAGCGGCAGCGGCTCCTGCGCGAAGGCGGATCCGCCGAGGATCGTAGATAGGCCGAGAACGGCGAGGGTGACGGTCTTCTTCATGGCAATTGACTCTTCGTGACACTTGACCCGCGCCGGTCGCCCCGACGCAATCGGCTGATCAACCAGTGGTCCGAATCGCCGTTCCTGCAGTGCAGCATTGCCTGCCGAGGCCTTGCCGGGACGGTTTCGCCGCTCCCGGGATCACTCCTCGCCGGCCGGCCTCGCCCCGCTCGGACTGGCGTGGTGCAGCAGGAAGATCGAGACCACCATTACCAGGATCAGGCCGCCGAGCACCCCGAGTTCGATCATCGAGGCGTTGAACATCGCCTGTTTCTCGCCGGTCATCGGCGGGTGCATCACCTCGGACGATTGCAGCGTGATCACCAGCACGCGCCGGATCGAGGCGATCAGGCCGACGATTAGGAACGGCTCGCAGGTCAGCCGTCCCGAGCGCATCGAGACCCGCACCGTGTGCAGGATCTCGACGATCATCAGCAGGAAGAGCAGCCGATCGATGACGTCGAGCATCTGCTTGGCGCCGCCGAGTACCTTCAACGCCTCGTAGAGCACGCCGGCCGCGTCGAGCAGCGCCAGGGCTGCCGTCGCCGCGAGCAGGCCGCCGAGCAGTGCGTAGACCAGATGCTCGGTGTGCAGGAACAAGACGGCCGACAGCTTGGTCAGCCGGTTTTCGGATTCGTCGTCGGAAGCCTGTGCCATGCTCGACCCATCCGCTCCGGCTCGGGATGGAGCCGCCGACCGCAACTCTGACAGGAGCCATAACGCCGCGTCCACACTGCTCCTTGTCGCGGGGCACGCATGGTCCGCCTGACAGTTCGCATCAGTGCAGGAACGGCAGCGTATGGGGGGCGAATTGCCCGAACGCGGCCAGCGCCAGGCCGGCGACGCCGAGGAAGCCGCCGGCGAAGGCGAGCGCCACGATGCCGGTGATCACCTCCGCCGAGGCCAGAACGATGCCGACCTGGAAGGCGGCCGAGGCGAGTTCGAAATGGTGGTAGCGCTCGAGCGCGAGATCGCGCCGCAACTCGGAGGCCTTGGCCTTGGCGGCGAGTTCCTTGCGGCCTTCGCCGGTCGCGGGCTCGGATTCCCAGCGGGCCACGGTCTTGGCCCACTCGTCGCGCTTGGCCTTCACGGCAGCGTCGTCGCCCCCGGCGGGCGGCGCCAGCGCAAGCGCCTCGTCGGCGGTCTTGAGCACCGTCGCCCGGATCGTGCGGGCCTGGAAATAGGCCCACTGGTTCGAGGCCTCGACATTGGCCCCGAGCGCCTCGGTCTGGGCGCTCTTGGCCAGCGTCTCGGCGCCCGCGAGAAACAGCGCCAGCACCGAGATCATCAGCGCGACGCGCTTGTTCGATCCCTCGATCGCCCCGTGACCGCCACCCGACATCCGTGTTTCCTCTTCGATGATTCGCGAGCGCGGCAGTCACAGCCCATCATCGGGCGATGCGCAACGCGAAACCGCATCGTGGATCGATCCCGGGATCGGAAGACTTCGGTTCGGGTCGATTCAGGGACTACCCGCCCTTGCGATCACACCGCGCCGGATGCTCAGCCGGCATGGTGGCCACACCGCAGTGATACGGAAATCTTGCCCGCTGCAGCGGGTCCGGCCCGGTGAAGATCAGCGGGGCACGGAAGGCCAAGGGGCTGACGCAGATCAGATAGCTGCGCAACGCGGCGTCGGACGGCACGCACATCGCGATGTCGAGATAGCGGCCCTCGTGACGAACTCAGGGAAAGATCGGCAGTCCCCAACGCCGGGCCAAGTGCTCGCCGGCTCCGCCGAGGAAGGCATCGGGTCGGGGCTCACCACGAAATCCCGGGTCATCGTGGATGAAGGCCGCCTGCCGCTCGCGATCGTCGTCGGGATAGCTAGCCTCACCATAGACGGCGATTTCGACGAAAGTCCCGAGATCGACCAAGTCGGCGTCGAGCCGTTAGAGGGCCTCGATCAAACGGTCCTGATCGAGCAGCGTCGCCATCGGGTCGTCGCACCCGATAACCGGCCAGCGAAAAGCCTATTCCGCGGCTGAGGCGAAGATCGTCCCGGCGCGGGGCAGATCGAGGGTGTCCCAGGTCTCGACGAGGGCGGCCGTCAGCGTGGCGATGCGGGCGTCGTCGTGGAACGGCGTCGGGGTGATCCGCAACCGCTCGGTGCCGCGCGGCACGGTCGGGTAGTTGATCGGCTGGATGTAGATGCCGTGGCGTTCGAGCAGATGGTCGGCGGCCGCCTTGCAGAGCTCGGCGTCGCCCACCATCAGCGGCACGATGTGCGTCTCGGTGGCGAGTACCGGCAGGCCGGCGGCGTCGAGGGCGGCCTTGGTGTTGGCGGCTTGGCGCTGGTGCGCCGCACGCTCGGTCTGCGAGTGCTTGAGATACCGAACAGAGGCGCGTGCCGCGGCGGCGATGGCCGGCGGCAGGGCGGTGGTGAAAATGAACCCCGCAGCGTGACTCCGCACCGCGTCGCAGAGCACCGCCGAGCCGGTGATGTAGCCGCCGACGCAGCCATAGCCCTTGGCCAACGTGCCCTCGATGACGTCGATGCGATCCATGACGCCATCGCGCTCACTGATGCCCGCGCCCCGGGCACCGTAGAGGCCGACTGCGTGGACCTCGTCGATATAGGTCATGGCGCCGTAGGCGTCGGCGAGGTCGCAGATCGCCTCGATCGGCGCGACATCGCCATCCATCGAATAGACCGACTCGAAGGCGACGAGTTTCGGGCGGTCGCCGGCCTCGCGGAGCAGTTGCTCCAGATGCGCGAGGTCGTTGTGGCGAAAAACACGCTTCTCGCAGGCCGAATGGCGCACGCCCTCGATCATCGAGTTGTGGTTGAAGGCGTCGGACAGGATCAGGCAGTTCGGCAGCAGCTTGGCGATCGTCGAGATGCCGGCCTGGTTCGAGACGTAGCCCGAAGTGAAGACGAGGCCGGCCTCCTTGCCGTGCAGGTCGGCGAGCTCGCGCTCCAGGTCGACCAGCGGCGAGTTGTTGCCGGCGATGTTGCGGGTGCCGCCCGCGCCGACGCCGCAGCGCTTCACCGTCTCGGTCATGGCATCGACGACATCGGGATGCTGGCCCATGCCGAGGTAGTCGTTGGAGCACCAGACGGTGATCTCACGCGTGCCGCCGTCGGGCTTGCGCCAGTTCGCCTGCGGGAAGCGGCCCGCGATCCGCTCGATATCGGCGAAGACGCGATAGCGGCGCTCGGCGTGCAGGCGGTCGACGGCGCTCCGGAAATGCTGCTCGTAGTCGATCCGCGGCGTCTGGCTGTCCCGGTGGTTGCTTCGCTCGGCGAGGCCCGTTTCGGATCCGTCGGCGGTGTCGGTCTGCGCAGGCATCAGGTTCACGGGCATCCGTCCTCGACGCGTTTCCTCGGCTGCGAGCTTCGGGTTCATCCCGAAGTCGGATCCAGCGGCCGGGAAAATGATCGACGCGGCGATCCGCACACATCTGCGCAGTCATGCCTGTCGATCGGCGACGAGCCCGATCTCGCTGCGGTGACGTCTTGCCTCCGGTCAGTCCACCGGACGCCGGCTCACCGGTGTGCAGAATAGAAGGGAATTTGGAATCGGTTCAAGGTGATCTCGGGTCATTGCTGCCTTGCACCTGTTGAGACGGCCCCGCGAAGGCTGTAGCCGTCCTGGGGTTTCGCGGGCGATGTGGCACCGCGCGAGTGGGACGGGACGCCCCGGATGTCACGCGAGGATCGGTTGAAGGCGGCTCTGCGCGACAACCTCAAGCGCCGGAAGCTGCAGGCGCGCGGCCGGGCCGAGCTGCCTCATGACGACATCGAACCGGAGCGGGAGGTGAAACTCGATCCGGACCCGCCGTCGGACCCGGAGCGCGATCGGTCGTAGCGGCCTGCGATGCACGGCAGCCACAGGTCACGACTTCTGCCGCGGGGCGCGATCCTTTTTCTGCCGGATACCGGATATACTTGGCGGTTTGAAGGGGCGGCCTGCCCCCGGAATGGCGCGCGACCGACACCGCAGACGCGGGCCCGGCGCCCAGGGAACGAGCATGGACCGCATCCACATCACCGGCGGCGCGCCGCTGAACGGCACGATCCCGATCTCCGGCGCCAAGAACGCCGCGCTGCCCCTGATGATCGCCAGCCTGATGACGGGCGAGACGCTCGAGCTCATCAACGTGCCGCGTCTCGCCGACATCACCTCGCTGCTGCGCATCCTCGGCAATCACGGCGTCGACCAGATGGTCGTCGGCAAGCGCCCCGGCCAGAGCACCGAGGCCGGCCAGACCATCCGGCTGACCGCCTCGAACGTCATCGACACCACGGCGCCCTACGAGCTGGTCTCGACCATGCGGGCCGGCTTCTGGGTGGTGGCGCCGTTGCTGGCGCGCTTCGGCGAGGCCAAGGTCTCCCTGCCGGGCGGCTGCGCCATCGGCACGCGGCCCGTCGACCTGCTGATCATGGCGCTGGAAAAGCTCGGCGCCGAGATCGAGATCGATGCCGGCTACGTCGTCGCGAAGACGAAGAACGGCCTGCGCGGCGCCGAAATCGATTTCCCGAAGGTCACGGTCGGGGGCACCCACGTGGCGCTGATGGCGGCCTCGCTGGCCCACGGCACCACAGTGATCGACAACGCCGCCCGCGAGCCCGAGGTCGTCGATCTGGCGGAATGCCTGATCCGGATGGGCGCGCGGATCGAGGGCGCCGGCACGTCCCGCATCGTCATCGAGGGCGTCGCCCGGCTCCACGGCGCCCGGCACGAGGTCCTGCCGGATCGGATCGAGACCGGCACCTACGCCATGGCCGTGGCCATGACCGGCGGCGACATCGTGCTCGAAAACACCCGGGCGGACCTGCTCTCCTCGGCCCTCGACGTGCTGGCGACCACGGGCTCCGAAATCACACAGGTCAAGGGCGGCATCCGGGTGCGCCGCAACGGCGGCGGCATCCACCCGGCCGACATCACCACCGATCCGTTCCCTGGCTTCCCGACCGACCTGCAAGCGCAGTTCATGGCGCTGATGACGCTGGCCAAGGGCCAGTCGAACATCCGCGAGACCATCTTCGAGAATCGCTTCATGCACGTGCAGGAACTCGCGCGTCTCGGCGCGAAGATCCGTCTCGACGGCGATCTCGCCATCGTCGAGGGCGTCGATCGGCTGAAAGGTGCGCCGGTCATGGCGACCGACCTGCGCGCCTCGGTGTCGCTGGTGATCGCCGGTCTCGCCGCCGAAGGCGAAACCCAGATCAGCCGCGTCTACCACCTCGATCGCGGCTTCGAATCCCTCGAAGCCAAGCTAGCACGCTGCGGGGCCGACATCCGGCGCGTCCGCTCCTGACCTCCGACAAACGCAGGGCCGCGATCCGGGATGATCGGATCGCGGCCCTGCAACTCCGTCCGTTCGCGCTATTGCGAAAACGTCAGTAACCGCCGCCGATCGCGCCGCGCTTCTCGCCGAAACCGGGGATGTCGCAGGAGCAGGACGAATTGCGCGGTGCCGGCGGGTACTGGCAATTGCCGCGTGCGGTCACGCAGATGCTGCCGCCACCGCCGCCGCGGCCGAAACGCCGCGAGCGCGGACGATCGTCTTCGTCCTCGTAGCGGCGCTCGTAGCGGCGCGGGCGATAATCGTCGCCATCGTTGTTGTAGTAGCGGCCGCCGCCATACTGGGCACTCGCCGGCACGGCACCAGCCACGATCCCGAGCGCCGTCGCGGCCATCGCCACCAGCATCACCCGCTTCGTCGTCATCCCGTTTCGTCTCCTCTAATCTCGGCAACTGGTCCAAAATCCGTCAACCGATTGCGGTATCGCGTGGTTGCGTGACATCGGTCTTGGCCGAGCACCGTTCTAATCGCCACGGATGAACCGCGGCTGAGCCTGTGCTCCTGCACGGAAAGCAACACCCGGGCAATATCGGTCGGTGGGCCGGTGCGGAGGACGATGGTGCCTTGCAGCCGACTCGCCCCTCGGCAACAACGTTGATCTGCTTCCGTTTGTAGCGTTCCAGAGATGAAGACCCCGATGGCCAGGACAATCGGCCTGCGCGGCGGCCTGTGGACCATCGGCCTGACGGGGCTGCTGGTCGTCCTGCCGCTCTCGATCGTCGCACCGCTCGCCGGCGCCCTTGGACTCGGCAGCCTTGGTCTCATGGCGGCCATTCTTACGGCGATCGTCCAGCAGCGCCGTGCTGCCCGTCTTACGGTTTCCCAGGAAAAACTGTCGAGCGAAATCGGCGTGCTGTCGCAACGTCTGCTCAAGGCGGAGGCGGCGATCACCGTGGCCGCTCGTGCGGTGCTTACGCGAACCGATGCGCCGGCTACGCTCCCCCAGACGCCGGGCCCCGACAACGAGGCGCTCGCGGCGGGGGTCGAAGAGGTGACGCGCGAGATCGGCTTGCTGAGTGGCATCGTGCGCGAGCTCGCCGCGGTCGTCGCCACGCAGGAGGCCGAGATCGGCCGTCTCAAGACCGAGCGCGAGGCAGCGCCACCGTCGGCACCGCCGCCGAAGCCGGCAGCCGCCGTGCCGCCCGAGCTGACGGCCGGGCCGCGTTCCGTTCCGGCGCGGCAGCCGACGCCGGAACCCGTCATCGCGTTCAAACCGCCGGCCTTTGCGACCGCGAACCGCGATCCGGCGCAGGAGGCCGCCCTCGTCGAGGCGTTCGACGCCGACGGACTGGAGGTCTGGCTGCAGCCGGTCGTGACGCTGCCCCAGCGCAAGGTCGTGTCCTACGAGGCTCTGGCGCGGCTGAAGCTCGGCTCCGAAATCCTCTCGCCCGACGCCTTCCTCCCCGTGCTGGAACGGCACGGCCGCACCACCGCCCTCGACCGCCGCATGATCCGCAGCAGCGCCGTGATCGCCCGGCATCTGCAGGGCCGCGGCAGCAATGCCACGGTGGCCTACGGCCTCTCGCCGCTGTCGCTGTTCGAGCCGGATTTCCTGCGTTCCTTGGTCGGTCTCGTCTCGGGCGATGCGGATCTGGCCGGCCGTGTCGCGGTGGCGCTGCCGCAGGCGAGCTGGCGCAGTCTCGATCCCGAGCAGGTCGCGGTGCTCGGCGCGTTGCGGGGCCGGATCGGCTTCGGGCTCGACCGGCCGACCGACCTGCGCTTCGATGTGGGGCTGCTCGCCGAGCGCGGCGTCTCGCAGATCAAGGTTCCGACCTCCCTCCTGCTGCGTCCGCCTTCGCGCGACGCGGTGTCCGACATCGCGATCGAGGATCTGGTCGCGTCGCTGGGCCGGGCCGGCATCCGCCTCGTGGCGACGCAGGTCGAGCGCGAGAGCGAGGTGCCGGACCTGATCGACCTCGACGTGCCGCTTGCGCAGGGGACGGTTTTCGCCGGGCCGAAGGCGGTGCGGGCGGAGGTTTTTGCCGAGACGCAGCAGGCACTTGCGCGAGCCCCGGCCGGAGCGGAGGCCGAGGCGCAGCCGGCCGGCGAGCCGCCCCAGCAGCGCCGGGCGTTCCGGGATTTCCTGCGCCGGGCCGTGTGATCGGGGCGATTGATTTCCGGGGCCGGCGTCCCTAACCGGGCGGTCGACATCCGATCGCCCCGAGACCCCCATGCCCGACCGCGCCGCCGCGGCTCCAGTCCCCACGCTTCGCCATTTCGCGGAGGTGGCGGAGGCCTACGACCTGATCCTCTGCGACGTCTGGGGCGTGCTCCACGACGGCCGGCGCGCGCACGATGCGGCGGGCAAGGCCTTGATCGCATTCCGAAATCTTCCCGGAGAGCGCCCCCGCCGCGTGGTCCTGGTGTCGAACGCGCCGCGGCCCTGGCGCGGGGTGCAGGCGATCCTCGACGGCTACGGGGTGCCGCGGGAGGCCTATGACGCGATCCTGACGTCGGGCGATCTCACGCATGATCTGCTGGCAAAGCATCCGGGTGCGCGGGTGCATCATCTCGGGCCCGAGCGCGACCTGCCGATCTACGAGGGGCTGGACCTGACGCTGGTATCGGCGGCGGAGGCGGAGCGCGTCGTCTGCACGGGTCTGTTCGACGACGACACCGAGACGGCCGATGATTATCGCGAGGTTCTCGCCGATTTCCGGTCGAGAGAAATCACGATGATCTGCGCGAACCCGGATCTCGTGGTCGAGCGCAATCATCGGCTGATCCCCTGCGCCGGAATCCTGGCCAACGCCTATGAAGAGATCGGCGGTGAGGTGGTGTATGCCGGGAAGCCCTACAGGCCGATCTACGATGCTGCCCTGGCTAAGGCCCATCATCTCGACGATTGGCCAGCGCTGGATCGGATGCGCATCGTGGCCATCGGAGATGCGATCCGTACCGATATCGCCGGGGCTCAAGCGGCCGGCATCCCCTCGATCCTCGTTGCCCGCGGAATCCATGCGGCGGAACTCGGCCTCACGGCCGAGCACCACAGCCTGGGCGACATCGCGGAGTGGCTGTCGAGCCAGCCGGTCCGGCCGGACGCCGTGATCGAGCGTCTGGTCTGGTAGGCGACGTCACATCGAGAGACGATGGGCCTCGACCCATCGTCTTTCACTAGCGCGGCGGTGTCCGTCCGCCGGACGTGTCGCTTCCGACCACGGGTCGGGAGCGACACATATGGGTATCAGCTGCTCTTCTTCGGCGTCAGCTTGAGGATCTCGCCGTCCTCGCCCTCGGTGACGGCGTAGACCGCGCCGTCCGGGCCGACCTTCACGTCGCGGATGCGGTGATCGAGGGGCACGCGCTCCTCGGTGACGACCTTATCGCTGTCGACCTTGAGGATGACGAGGCCGGTGCTGACGAGGCCGCCGACGATGAAGTCGCCCTTCCAGGCCGGAAACACGTCCTTGTCGTAGAAGGCAAGTGCGGACGGGCCGATCACCGGGTCCCAGTAATAAACCGGCTGCGAGGTGCCGGCCGCCATGGTGACGCCGTCGCCGATCTTCTCGCCGGAATATTCGAGACCGTAGCTGGCCAGCGGCCAGCCGTAATTCACGCCGGGGCGGGGACGGTTGAGTTCGTCGCCGCCGCGCGGGCCGTGCTCCACGGTCCAGAGGCGGCCCTGGCCGTCGAGCGCTGCGCCCTGCACGTTGCGGTGGCCGTAGGACCAGATCTCCGGCCGGGCCTTCTCGCCGCCGGTGAAGGGGTTGTCCTTGGCGGCGTTGCCGTCGGTGTCGATGCGGAAGACCTTGCCGAGGCCGCTGGTCAGGTCCTGGGCCTGCCCGCGGGTGGCCTTGTCGGAGCGCTCGCCGACCGTGACGAACAGCTTGCCGTCCGGCGCGAAGACGAGGCGCGAGCCGAAATGCTTGTCGCCATCATAGGTCGGGGTCTGGCGGAAGATCACCTTGAACTCGTCGAGCTTGGCGGTGCCGCCGCTCTCGATCAGCTTGGCCTTGGCCACGCTGGTGCCGTTGCCCTTTTCGCGGGGCTCGGCGTAGCTGATGTAGACGAGGCGGTCGGCGGCGAAGCTCGGGCTCAGCGCGATGTCGAGCAGGCCGCCCTGGCCGCGCGAATCGACCTTGGGCACGCCGGCCACCGGCTCGCCGACCTTGCCGTCCTTCGCGACGATCCGGATCTTGCCGGCCTTCTCGGTGACGATCATGCGGCCGTCCGGAAGGAATTCCAGCGCCCAGGGCGAGGCGAGGCCCTTCGCGACGGAGGCGACCTCGACCTCGGTCTTCTGCGACGGCTGCGGCGCGCGGGTCTGGTTCGGCAGGAGCGGCTTGTAGTCGGTGTTCGGGGCCTGCGTCTCGGCGGGCGTGTCCCCGGCGCTCGGGGCGGCCGGCGCCTGGAACGATTCGCCGCCGACGCGCGGGGTGCGGGCCGCGTTGTCGTCGCCTTGGGCGATTGCGCCCTGCTGTCCCAGGCCGATGGCGGCGACGGTGGCGAGCAGAAGGGGGAGAGTGCGCTTCACGTCGGTCAATTCCTTGAAATCGGGCACAGCCGCGAAAGGGGTTCGCAGGCATGCGCCTCTCCGGCCACCTGCCGACGGCGCAGGAGCGCCGGGAGGGAGCGGGACGGGTCCGACCTGCGAGGTTTCGCGCGGGCCACACCCGCAGATGGGGCGGCAGGGGCCGCTCGGCGAGGGCCGGCGGCGGCTTCTGTGCCGCTTGCCGCCGAATCGCTTCGCCGGCCGCGGGTGCTGGCGGCGTCCCGGCCGAGGAGCGGCATGATCCGATCGCGCGTCAGGACTGTGCCTGGAGACGAGCGCCTTGACCGTGGGACGCGGTGTCTCCAATTCTCGGGAATTCCCCGGCAGCGGCCCCCGCAAGGGCCGGCGCCATACGCGGCGCGGATGCCTCGGGGGAGCGGTATCGTGAAAGGGTATATGATGGCGACGGTGAAAGTAACGGACGCGAGCTTCGAACAGGACGTGCTCCAGTCCGCCGAGCCCGTGGTCGTGGATTTCTGGGCGGAGTGGTGCGGCCCCTGCCGCCAGATCGGCCCGGCGCTCGAGGAGATCGCGACGGACCTGCAGGGCAAGGTCAAGATCGCCAAGGTCAACGTCGACGAGAACCCCGGCATCGCCTCGACCTACGGCATCCGCTCGATCCCCACGCTGATGATCTTCAAGGACGGCAAGCTCGCCAGCCAGAAGGTCGGCGCGGCGCCCAAGGGCGACCTCTCGCGCTGGATCCAGGCGAGCGCCTGAACGCCGTCAGGGGCTGATCCCGACGAAGCAAAGCCCGGCCGCGAGGCCGGGCTTTTTGCTGCCGTGGTGAACGAGGCGTTACGTTCCGGGGGCCTGGAACGGGTCGAAGGCCCATCCGGTCCGGCGACGGCCCTTCCCGAGACTGAGCAGCCAGGGATCCGACTGTCTCGACATACGGCGACGATGGAGCGGACGCCCTCCCCGCTCTGAAGCCCGGCCGAGAACTGATCATCCCACCCGGAACCTCACCCCGAGGCGCAGGAGCGCATCGGCGGAGGCCTCGAAGGGGCCTACAGATCCCACCGCGATTCCCGGAAGCCTCTTTCGAGGCCCGCCGATGCGGGCATTTCGGAGCGGCGTGCCGGCTGAGAGGAACGGGACCCGATCGCCCAAAACGAAAAAGCCCGGCCAGATGGCCGGGCTTTTCCGCAAGTCCGAAGACCCGTTGGGTTCGGCCTAGTACGAGCCGAACTTGTAGTTGATGCCGGCGCGGACGACGGCGAACTCGGTGCCCTGGCGGCGCGGAGCGCCGGAGACGAGCGCCACGTCCGGGTTGCCGACGGCGACGGTGCGGCCGAGGCGGTTGGTCGCGAAAGCGCCGGTGTTGCCGTTGCCTTCGTCGAGGTTCACGTACAGAGCTTCGACCTTGAACGTCACCGCCGAGGAGCGGAAGAAGTTCAGGAAGGAGTCGGTCGGGAGAGCGTACTCGACGCCACCACCAGCAGCGTAGCCGGTCTTGAAGTCGTCGGAGGACGTGCCCGAGCCGAACTGACGGCCGCCGCCGGCGCCGTAAGCGAAACCGCCGGTGCCGTAGAACAGGACGCGGTCGAAGGCGTAACCGATGCGGCCGCGCACGGTGCCGAAGTAGTCGAGGCTCGAGAGACCCGACGGGTTGTAGACGAGGGTGCCGGGGATGATACCGCCGGTGCCGGCCGTCGCGAAGGCGAACTGGTTACGGCTGCGACCGAAATCGACGTACTGAGCGTCGGCCTCGACGCCGACGACGACGCCCGAGCCCGGCGTGAACTGATAGTTGTAGCCGATCTGGCCACCGCCGGTGAAACCGTCGCCCTGGTTGCCGTTACGGAAGGCGAGGACGCCGGACTGCAGAGCCGTGCCGGCGCCGTTGGCGAAGATTGCCGTGGTGGGGCCAACGCCGACGATGGTCGGGGCGTTGTTGTCCGAGACGCCGAAGCCGTAACCGGCGTTGAAACCGGCGTAGAAGCCCGTCCAGGTGAACACCGGAACCGGCGTGAAAATGGGAGGAGCCGCGCGGCGCGGCAGATCCGCCGCGGTGGCGGCGGCGGTGAGCGCCGTGAAGGCGGCGAACGTGGTAAGAAGCTTTTTCATTTTTTATGATCCCCAGCGAGGTGCCCGATCGCCATTGAAGCTAGACCATTCCCGGGATTGGGGATGTAGCGGCGAAGACACACACGGCGCTCCGAAGTCTTGGCCTCGGTGCGGTCGTGCCGGTGGGGTGGGGGTGAAAGCCCGGCCGGGAAGGCCGGGCTTTCGGAAGGTTTCGAGACCGTGTCGGCTTGGTGCCGTATCCGACCCGACATCGTCGGGCCGGCGGCTCCAAGGTTTTGTCGTGACGCGCCTTCTCGCGATCGACCGGCAGCCGCTCGATCGAAGTGAGCTTTAGTACGAGCCAAACTTGTAGTTGATGCCGGCACGGATCACCGCGAAGTCGGTCTCGCGCTTGGCGGCGCTGCTGAACAGGACCGAGGTGGTGGTGCCCGGAACGAACTGGGCGATCGGCGTGGCGGCGATCGCGGCGCCGCCGGCGTTGGCGTAGGTGAAGCCCCGGTTGTTCTGGTCGAGGTTCACGTACAGGCCTTCGACCTTGAACGTCACCGCCGAGGAGCGGAAGAAGTTCAGGAACGAGTCGGTCGGGAGCGCGTATTCGACACCGCCACCCGCGGCGTAGCCGGTGGAGAAATCGTCGGTGTTGAGGGCCTTGCCGCCACCGAAGCTGCCGTAGGCGAAGCCGCCGGTGCCGTAGAACAGGACACGGTCGAAGGCGTAACCGATCCGGCCGCGCACGGTGCCGAAGAAGTCGAGGCCGCCGAGGCCGGTCGGGTTGAACACCGACGCGCCGGGGTTCAGGGCCGCACCGGCCGTGACGGGCGCGAACAGGAAGGCGTTGTTGCGTCCGCCGAGGTCCGAATACTGGGCGTCGGCCTCGACACCGATCACGATGCCGGAGCCCGGCGTGAACTGGTAGTTATAGCCGATCTGACCGCCGCCCGTGAAACCGTCCATGTTGGTGCGGTTGTTGAAGGCGAGGAGCCCGATATTCGTGCCCGGAGCGCCGGGACCCGTGACGACGCGGGGGTCGTTGGTGCCGACGAGGCTGAAGGGCGAGGCGGGGTCAGAGACGCCGAAGCCGTAGCCGGCGTTGAAACCGGCGTAGAAGCCCGTCCAGGTGAACACCGGAATCGGCGTGAAGATAGGAGGCGCCGCGCGGCGCGGCAGATCCGCCGCGGTGGCGGCGGCGGTGAGTGCCGTGAAGGCAGCGAATGTCGTCAGAAGTCTTTTCATTTGTTTGATCCCCAGCTTTGTGCCCGATCGACGATCAAGCTAGGCGATTCCCCACTATCGGGATGTAGCGTCGAGGACACACCCGCGCCGCACAATACCCGTACACTGATCTCCTCGAATTCTATTGCAGTGCAGCAGGCCCTCGCGGGATCCGCAAAGACCCCAAATCGGAGAAGTACAATTCCGGATGCGGGCGCCTTCGGGCCAGGGAGATGTCGCCGGCCTCGCGGCAACGTTCGTCTTGCGGCGCGAGGACGGGATCACTGTCGGCGACCGATCGCACGGCAGCCGGCCCGCGCCGAAGCCGTGTCCCTCGGGACCGGACGCAGCGAGACGGGCCAAGCAATCATCGGGAAGACGACGCCGCGCTTTCGCGCAGGCCGGCCGGAAGGCTGAAGGCGATCCGGTGACGGGAAAACCGCGTCTGCGGCGATGCCTGCGACACCGCCGGCCGGCGCTTTGCACCCATCCGGCGCAGGGCTTCACCGGCTCCGGGGCGACCGGCCGGAGGCGGCGTCATGCCACCGGCCCGGAATCGCGCGTCAGGCTGGCAGCGTGCCGTTGGCTTCGAGGACCGCGCCCGCCAGGTAGAGCGAACCGCAGATCAGCACGCGCGGCGGATGCTCGAAGGCGATGTCCGACAGGCTCATCAGCGCGGCCTCGGTGCCGCCGGCCACGCGCGTGGCGATTCCCACCGATTCGGCGATCTGCGCGACCTCGTCGGCCGGGCGGGCGGCGAGCTGGCCGGGAATCGGCACCGCCACCAGCACGCGGGCGAGCCCGACGAAGTTCTTGAGGAACCCCTCGGCGTCCTTGGTGCCGAGCAGTCCGACGACGAGCACCAGCGGCACGTTGCTGCGCTCGGACAGGTCGGCCATGGCGGCGGCGAGGATGCGGCCGCCGTCGGCATTGTGGCCGCCGTCGAGCCAGAGCTCGGAATTCTTGGGCATCAGGTCGGCGAGGCGGCCGCGGGTCAGCCGCTGCAGGCGGCCGGGCCAGTCGACGTTGCGCAGGCCGGCCTCGTAGGCCGGCGTGCCGAGATCGCCGAAGCCCGCCGCGCGGAGCGCCGCGATGGCGGTGCCGGCGTTGACGAGCTGGTGGCGGCCCGCGAGCTTCGGGCGCGGCAGGTCGAACAGCTCGGTCTCGTCTTGGTAGACGAAGCGGCCGCTCTCCTCGTGCACCGAAAAATCCTGCTTGCCGACGATGATCGGCACAGCGCCGACGCGCTCGGCGTGGCGGCACAGCACCGCGTCGGCCTCGGCGTAGTCCTGCGCGGCGATCACGGCCGGGCAGCCGCGCTTGAAGATGCCGGCCTTCTCGGTGGCCACCGATTCCAGGGTGTCGCCGAGATATTCGGCGTGGTCGCGGCCGATCGGCGTGACCACGGCGCAGGCCGGCTCGGCGATGACGTTGGTGGCGTCGACCCGGCCACCGAGGCCCACCTCCAGCAGCAGCACGTCAGCGGGAGACTCCGAAAACAGCAGCAGGGCCGCGGCGGTGGTGATCTCGAACACCGTGATCGGATCGCCGGCATTGGCCGCCTCGCAGCGGGCGAAAGCCTCGGCGAGGCGCTCCTCCGGAACGAAGGTGCCGCCGCCGATGCCGCCCATGCGGATGCGCTCGTGGAAGCGCACGAGATGGGGCGAGGTGTAGACGTGGGCGGCCAGCCCCCCGGCCTCGAGGATCGCCCGCATGAAGGCGATGGTCGAACCCTTGCCGTTGGTGCCGGCGACGTGGATCACCGGCGGCAGGCGCCGCTCGGGGTGATTCAGCCGCGCGAGCAGGCTTTCGATCCGCCCGAGCGACAGGTCGATCGTGCGCGGATGCAGGGCGAGGAATCGCGCCATGAGCGCGTCTGAGGAATCCATGTCTCGCTGGTCGCGTTGTCGAGGATCGGAACGCCGGTGACGGGTCAGGCGGCCTGCGGCGCCGGCTGCCGGTCCTTGGGCGGGGTCGGGCGGACGTCGAGCAGGAGGCCGCAGATCCGCGCCACCGTCTCCTTCATGTCGCGGCGGTGCACGACCTGGTCGACCATGCCGTGCTCGCGCAGGTATTCCGCCCGCTGGAAGCCGTCGGGCAGCTTTTCGCGGATGGTCTGCTCGATCACCCGCGGGCCGGCGAAGCAGATCAGCGCGCCGGGCTCGGCCAGATGCACGTCGCCGAGCATGGCGTAGGAGGCGGTGACGCCGCCGGTGGTCGGGTTCGTCAGCACGACGATGTAGGGGAGCTTCGCCGCGTTGAGCCGGCGCACCGCCACCGTGGTGCGGGGCATCTGCATCAGCGACAGGATGCCCTCCTGCATGCGCGCGCCGCCGGAGGCCGAGAACAGCACATAGGGCGTGCGCTTCTCCAGAGCGGTCTCGGCGCCGCGGACGAAGGCCTCGCCGGCCGCCATGCCGAGGGAGCCGGCCATGAAGGCGAATTCCTGCACCGCGATCGTGGTCGGCAGGCCGCCGACGCGGCCGAAGCCGATCTTGAAGGCGTCCGGCATGCCGGTCTTGGCGCGGGCCTCCTTCAGGCGGTCGACGTACTTCTTCTCGTCGCGGAACTTGAGCGGGTCGGTGGCGACCTCTGGCAGCGGCACGTCGATCCAGGTGCCCTCGTCGAACATCGTCTTGAGGCGCGCATGCGCGCTCATCTTGAGGTGATGCTCGGAGCCGGGGATCACCCAGAGGTTCTGCTCGACCTCCTTGTGGAAGACCATCTGCCCGCTGTCGGGGCACTTGATCCAGAGGTTTTCCGGCGTCTCGCGCTTGAACAGCGTCTTGATCTTGGGGCGCATGACCTCCGAGATCCAGTTCATCGCCTCGACCATGCGAACGTCCTTGTGGGAGACCACGGATATCGGAGCGCGCGGGCGCGAATGCGAGTGGCGCGGCTCCCTTATCGGCGAGCGCTTTATCCCAGATCCGGTCGCGGCGAAACGGAGGGGCTTGTTCCTGGTGGCCCTTTCGGCTTGCGCCTCAAAGGCCGTTCGCCGCATGCAGATAAGTGTACGCAGTCTGCAAACATTGGACTGCGCGCGGCGGCGCGCAGTCGCGGTTGCCAACTGTTGTTGGACTCAGTCGGTGATGGCCGACGCCGCGCCCTCGGGGTTCATCCCGTCCACTGGCGCGGGCCGCTTGCGCACGGGGCGCGGGGCGACGCTGGCGGTCGGCGCGCTGGTGTTGGCGCCGAGGCGGACGGCGAGCGCGATGGCGCGGACCTCGGTGAAGCGCAGGTGGCAGAAGCCGTGCGCGCCCTCGCGGGCATAGGTCCGGCAGAGGTCCTCGCGGTCGGAGGAGAAGGCGGCCTGCTCCTGCACCACGGGGCGGACGTCCTGCCCGCGCAGGCGCTGGGTCATGATCTTGTAGTTGTCGCGCACCGCCTTGTCGGCGACGCCGCGGGCGCCGTCGAACTCGCCGGCGCGCGGGATCAGCCCGGCGGCGGCCGGTCCCCACAGGCCCTTCGGCGTCGTGGCGCAGTCGGCGGCGGAGAAGGTGCAGACCGGGCTGCCGCCGAGCGGCGTGGCGATGACGCCGCCGTCGACCACCTCGAAGCGCAGCGGACATTCCGCCGCGGCCGCCTCGAGCCGCGCGACGCCCTCGGGCTTGCCCTCGGAGGTCAGGGTGACGCCGCCGCCCGCGTTGAGCTTCACCGTGCAGCTCTCGGTCGGCTGCGAGATCTTCGTGCCCGGCAGCGTCACCTTGGCCGTGACGCCGGCCCCGGCCTTCTCCAGCCTCAGGCCGCCGGTCAGGCCGTTGAGCATGAGATCCTGGCCGTAGACGTTGTCGTCGGCCGGCACCTTCAGCACCACCGGCTGGCGCGGCGGCGCGGGCGCCGCCGGCTTGGCGGCCTCGACATTCGGGTCGACGCCCCCCGGCTGAGCGGGCGGAGGCGCGATCGGCGTCCCGGGGATCGGCTGGCGCGGAACCGGGGGCCTGGCCGCACGCCCGATCCCGAACAGCTCCTCGAAGAAGTTCTGGGCGGCCGCCGGGCCGGTCATGGCGACGGGCAGCACGAGGGCCGCGAGCACGAGCAGGGTGCGGGGGAGGCGCATCGGAAGTCTCGCCCGAGGAGCGGAAAGGCGGCCGCCGCGACGCCGGTTTCGCGGGAGGCGCGAGGGCGTCGAGACGGCGGGGTCGGCCCGCGCTCTAGCACGCGACCCGTGGCGACGGCGTGGCGGGGCCGTAACATTTCGAGGGCACGGTCACCAATCGAACCGGAAAACCGGCGAAAACCGCCGGCTTGCGCCCGTCGCGCCCGACCGTCTTGCGGCCCCGCGACCACATTCATATATCTGGCGAGGCACGGAGAGGGGCCGATCCGACCGGCACGCGGTGCGATCGCCTCCTCCTCCCGTTCCCACCGCTTTCAGATTTGCATCGCCCGTTAAGCCTAGAGCCATGGGCCGAGCTGCTTCGGGGCTCGGCGGTCTGCTTGAACAGTCCAACAGAGGGATCCCACCATGGGTAAAGTCATCGGTATCGACCTCGGCACCACCAATTCCTGCGTCGCCGTGATGGAAGGGTCGCAGGCCAAGGTCATCGAGAACGCGGAAGGCGCGCGCACCACCCCGTCGATCGTCGCCTTTACCGACGAGGGCGAGCGCCTCGTCGGCCAGCCGGCCAAGCGCCAGGCCGTCACCAATCCCGACCGCACCTTCTTCGCCATCAAGCGTCTCGTCGGCCGTACCTACGACGACCCGATGACGCAGAAGGACAAGGGCTTGGTGCCCTACGACATCGTGCGCGGCGACAACGGCGACGCCTGGGTCGGCGCCGACGGCAAGCGCTATTCGCCCTCGCAGATTTCCGCCTTCACCCTTCAGAAGATGAAGGAGACGGCCGAGACCTATCTCGGCCAGCCCGTCACGCAGGCCGTGATCACGGTGCCCGCCTACTTCAACGACGCCCAGCGTCAGGCCACCAAGGATGCCGGCAAGATCGCCGGCCTCGAAGTGCTGCGCATCATCAACGAGCCGACGGCGGCTGCGCTGGCCTACGGCCTCGACAAGAAGAAGACCGGCACGATCGCGGTCTACGACCTCGGCGGCGGCACCTTCGACGTGTCGATCCTCGAGATCGGCGACGGCGTGTTCGAGGTGAAGTCGACCAACGGCGACACCTTCCTCGGCGGCGAGGACTTCGACAACCGCGTGGTCGAGTACCTGATCGCCGAGTTCAAGAAGGAGCAGGGCATCGACCTGACCAAGGACAAGCTCGCCCTTCAGCGCCTCAAGGAGGCCGCCGAGAAGGCGAAGATCGAGCTGTCCTCGGCCACCCAGACCGAGATCAACCTGCCCTACATCACCGCCGACAACACCGGCCCGAAGCATCTCGCGATCAAGCTCTCGCGCGCCAAGTTCGAGTCGCTCGTCGACGATCTCGTGCAGCGTACCGTCGAGCCCTGCCGCAAGGCGCTCAAGGATGCCGGCGTGACGGCGGCCGAGATCGACGAGGTCGTGATGGTCGGCGGCATGACCCGCATGCCGAAGGTCACCGAGGTGGTGAAGGCGTTCTTCGGCAAGGAGCCGAACAAGGGCGTCAACCCCGACGAGGTCGTGGCCATCGGCGCGGCGGTCCAGGCCGGCGTGCTCCAGGGCGACGTCAAGGACGTGCTGCTCCTCGACGTGACCCCGCTCTCGCTCGGCATCGAGACGCTGGGCGGCGTGTTCACGCGCCTGATCGACCGCAACACCACGATCCCGACCAAGAAGTCGCAGACCTTCTCGACGGCCGAGGACAACCAGAACGCGGTCACCATCCGGGTCTTCCAGGGTGAACGCGAGATGGCGGCGGACAACAAGATGCTCGGTCAGTTCGACCTGATGGGCATCCCGCCGGCACCCCGCGGCATGCCGCAGATCGAGGTGACCTTCGACATCGACGCCAACGGCATCGTCAACGTGACGGCGAAGGACAAGGCGACGAACAAGGAGCACCAGATCCGCATCCAGGCCTCCGGCGGCCTTTCGGACGCGGATATCGACAAGATGGTCAAGGACGCCGAAGCCAACGCGGCCGAGGACAAGAAGCGCCGTGAGCTCGTCGAGGTGAAGAACCAGGGCGAGAGCCTGCTCCACTCCACCGAGAAGTCGGTGGCCGAGCATGGCGACAAGGTCGGCGCGGCCGAGAAGGGCGCGATCGAGACCGGAATCGCGGCGCTCCGCACCGCGCTGGACGGCACCGACGTCGAGACCATCAAGGCGCGGACCAACGACCTGATGCAGGCCTCGATGAAGCTCGGCGAGGCGATGTACGCCGCCAGCCAGGACGGCGCGCCGGAAGGCGCCGCCGCTCCCGGAGCCGAGAAGAAGGACGAGGACGTCATCGACGCCGACTTCTCCGAGGTCGACGAGAAGAACGAAAAGAAGCGCGCCTGAATCCGGCGCAGGACGCGGGGGCCGGAGCGATCCGGCCCCCGTTCGTTTCCAGGGCATCGGGCCGAAAGGCGGTTGCCGGCTTTCAGACGACCCGATGCCGGGACGATGCTTCCAGGCATCGTTTTTTCATGTGATGACGACGAAGACTTGATCCCCGGGCCCCTCTCGGGGATCAAGCATGTCGAGGGGTTTCGAGGGCCGGTATGTCGAAGCGGGACTATTACGAGGTCCTCGGCGTCACCAAGACGGTGACGGAAGTCGAGTTGAAGGTGGCCTTTCGCAAGCTGGCGATGGTCCACCATCCCGACCGGAACCCCGGCAACAAGGAATCAGAGATCGCCTTCAAGGAGGTGAACGAGGCCTATCAGTGCCTCTCCGACGGCCAGAAGCGCGCCGCCTACGACCGCTTCGGCCATGCCGCGTTCCAGCAGGGCGGCCAGGGCGGCCCCGGATTCGGCAACGAGTTCGGCGACTTCATGTCGGACATCTTCGAGAACTTCTTCGGGGACGGACGTGGGCAGCCGGGCGGTGGCGCCGGGGCCGGTCGCGGCCGCGGTGGTGCGCCGGGCCGCGAGCGCGGCGCCGACCTGCGCTTCAACCTCGAAATCTCGTTGGAAGAGGCCTTCTCCGGCAAGACCGAGGCGATCAAGATCCCGACCTCGATCGCCTGCGAGCCCTGCTCCGGCACCGGCGCCAAGCCCGGCTCGAAGGCTCGCCCCTGCTCGACCTGCGGCGGCTACGGCCGCGTGCGCGCGGCACAGGGCTTCTTCGCCATCGAGCGGACCTGCCCGAACTGCCACGGCCGCGGCGAGGTGATCGACGATCCCTGCCCGTCCTGCTCCGGGGCCGGCCGCGTCACCCGCGAGCGGAACCTCTCGATCAACGTGCCGGCCGGGGTCGACGACGGCCTGCGTATCCGGCTCGCCGGCGAGGGCGAGAGCGGCCTGCGCGGCGGGCCTTCGGGCGACCTCTACGTGTTTCTCTCGATCGCGCCGCACACCTTCTTCCAGCGCGACGGCGCTGACCTGTTCTGTCGCGTGCCGATCTCGATGGTCACTGCGGCGCTGGCCGGTGAGATCACCGTGCCGGTGATCGACGGCACCCAGACACAGGTGCGCATCCCCGCCGGCACGCAGGCCGGGAAGCAGTTCCGCATCAAGGGCAAGGGCATGCCGGTGCTGCGCACGCGCGAGGTCGGCGACCTCTACATCCAGGTCTCCGTCGAGACTCCGCAGAACCTGACCAAGCGCCAGCGCGAGCTGCTGCAGGAATTCGACCAATCGGCTTCCGCCGAGAACCACCCCGAGAGCGCCGGGTTCTTTTCCAAGGTGAAGGACTTTTTCGTCGCCGGCACGGGGCGTCCCTGATCGTACGGACGGCCGCCGACCCGCGACGACCGTTAATGCTCCGGGGGCCGGATTCTCGCCTGCGGCGCGCCCGGACCCGCGCTGCACGCTGACGCACCCTGCCCGCGAAAAAGACAGGCGCGCATGACGGAGAACGCTCCCGGGACGAACGGCCCCCTCGCCGGCCTCAGGGTGATCGAGCTCGCCCACATCATGGCCGGCCCGGTCTGCGGGCTGATGCTCGGCGACATGGGCGCCGAGGTGATCAAGGTCGAGAAGATCGACGGCGGCGACGACACACGCCGCTCGGTCCCGCCCGCCATTGAAGGCGAGAGCGCCGCCTACATGATGATGAACCGCGGCAAGCGCGGGCTCGCCCTCGACCTCAAGAGCGCCGAGGGCAAGGCGATCTTTCGCCGGCTCCTCAGCGGCGCCGACGTGCTGATCGAGAACTACCGCGGCGGCACCATGGAAAAGCTCGGCCTCGGCTACGAGACCCTGCGCGTGGAGTTTCCGGGGCTGATCTACTGCGCGCTCTCGGGCTTCGGCCGCACCGGCCCCTATGCCGACCGGGCCGGGTTCGACCTCGTCGCGCAGGGCATGAGCGGGCTGATGAGCATCACCGGCGAGGGGCCGGGTCGGCCGCCGATGAAATGCGGCCCGCCGGTCACCGACATCACCGCCGGCATCCTCGCGGCCATGGGCGTGCTTGCCGCCTGCACGCACAAGCTCAGGACCGGCGAGGGCCAGGCCGTCGACACCTCTCTGTTCGAGGCCGGCATCACCCTGACCTACTGGCAATCCGCCATCGCCATGGCGACGGGCGCCGCGCCCGGGCCGATGGGCTCGGCTCATCCGCTCAACGCCCCCTACGAGGCCTTCGAGACGGCCGACGGCTGGATCACCATCGGCGCGGCCAACCAGACCAACTGGCTGCGCCTGCTCGCGGTGCTCGGGGCCGAGGATCTCTCCGGCGACCCGCGCTTCGCGACGAACCGCGACCGCATGGCCCACCGCGAGATTCTCGCCGCAGTGCTTGCCCCCCATTTCCGGCAGGCGAGCTCCGAAGACTGGCTGGTGCGGCTGGAGGCCGGCGGCGTGCCGGCCGGCCCGGTCCTCGACGTCGCCGCCATGCATCGCGACCCGCAGACGCGCGCCCGCGCGATGGTGGTGGAGGTCGACCACCCGAAGGCCGGCCGCATGGCGACCCTCGGCCTCCCCGTGAAATTCTCGCAGACGCCCGGCCGGGTCCATGGCCCGGCCCCGCTCTTCGGCGAGCACAGCCGCACCATCCTGAACGAGGCCGGCTACGACGCGGCGGCGATCGAGGGCTTTTTCGCCAAGGGCGTCGTGCGCTGAACCGCAGGATCGCGGAATCCTGCCGGACTTCGGAAGGTTTTCGTTCGATCAAGAGGGCGGACGGCGCCTCCCCTCCCCCTTGCCGAGAGAAGAGCGCCTTCCTCGACCGAGCCGATGAACCGGAACGCCCTCACGGCTTCATCACCGAGGGCGGATTGCCGTCGGTGATGAACTCGGCCGCGAAGGTGCCGCCCTGGGTGTCGGCCTTGCAGCTCACCGAGCCCGGCCGCGCATAGGGATTGGTGAACCGGCAGGTTCCCACCGCCCTGGTGCGGTCGAACTGCCCCTTGAACCCGAAAATCACCCCGTCGACCGGCTGCACGGCCGTATCCGGATCGGGTTTGATCTGGCTGCTGCCCATGCCCGTGAAGGTCAGGGCCGCGCCGTCGCCGGTGACGAAGTAGAACCCGACCCGGCCGGTCGCGTAGCTGGTGTTGAGCAGCGTCCCCTTGCACTGGCCGGTGACGTCCCGGCCGCCGATCACGAGGCGCTCGCAGGTCCCGCTCACCGTCGCCAGGGTCGGCACCTCCGCGCCCTTCTGCGCGGCCGCCGCACTCCCGGCGAGAACCGCATGGACGCCGAGGATGAGGAACGACCGGATCATCCGGCCAGGATAGCCGCCAGGAATTATCGAGCGGTGAAGGCCGTAGCGAAGCAGGAGAGAGTGGCGCGCCCTGCGGGATTCGGGGGCGGCAAGCTCAGAATATTGAAAATGCAGGTGTTTTTCCGTCACCGCGTAGCATTAGTGTAGCACGCTTTCGTAACAATGCCACGCTAAGCACGGTGCGCCCATTGCCGCGCTGGGACGGGTGCCGTCCCGGGGAGCAGCCCCTTCTCCGTCAGGTCCGCCCAGAAGCTGGCGGGGATGTCCTGAGAGAAAGATTCGATGTTCTGCCGGGTCTGCTCGACGTCCTTGGCGCCCAGCACCACCGTCGCCACGGCCGGATGCGCGGCAACGAACTGGATCGCGGCGGCCGGTAGGCTCACGCGGTGCGCAACGCAGACGTCCTCGATGGCAGCGACCTTTTTCGCGATGTCCTCGGGCACGTCGCCGTAATCGTAGCTCGCCCCACCGTTCTTGACGCCTGACGCAAGCACGCCGGAATTGAATACGCCGGCGGCCACGACCGAGACGCCGCGCTGCCGAAGCTCGTCGAACGCACCTTCCAAGGGGGCATGGTTGAGCAGCGAGTACCGCCCGGCGATCATCGCGCAGTCGATGTCGAACTCGCGCGCCACAGTCACCACGGCCTCGGTCTCGTTGACGCCGAGACCCACAGCCTTGACCGCACCGGAACTCCGCAATTCGTCGAGGGCGCGGTAGCCGCTCTCGCGGATCTGCTTCCAGTACACGTCGGCCTGGTCGCCGTGCCAGGCGCTGCCGAGGTCGTGCACGTAGAGGATGTCGATGTGGTCCAGCGCCAACCGCTTCTGGCTGTCCTCGAACGAGCGCATAATGCCTTCGTAGGTGTAGTCGTAGGTGTCGAGGAAGGGCAGCGGCTCGACCCAGTCGATGCCATAGACGGTATCGAGCGCCTTGGTCCGGCTCTTCGCCTTGAGCACGCGCCCGACCTTGGTGCTGACCGTCACCGCCTCGCGGATGCCCAGTTCGCGCAGGGCATGGCCGAGGTTGTACTCGGCCTTGCCGAAGCCGTAGAGCGGCGCGCAGTCGAAGTACCGGATGCCGCCGTCGTAGGCCGCCTTCACGATTGCCTGGGCGTCGGCGAAGCTCACCTTCGCCTTGAAGCCGGCGAGCGGCACGGTCCCGAAGCCAAGCGACGTCACTGCCGCGCGCATCCTGCCGAGCGCGCGGCTTTGGAATTCAGCCATGTCGAGATCCTTCTGGAGCTAGGTCAGCGCTGGGAGATGCGTGCCAGCGCCTCGTCGATGGGCGTGTCGCCCGAGGTCAGTTCGATGATGGTCCGGCTCACGTTCGGTCGTTCGATGATCGCGGCTAGGGTGGCCGCGACGTCGTCCCGCGGCACCGCGCCGTAGGGGATGGCGGCCGCCGCACGCACGCGGCCCGTGCCCGGCTCGTCCGTCAGGGTTCCGGGCCGGAGGATCACCCAGTCGAGGTCGCTCGCGACGAGGTGCGCATCCGCGAGCTTCTTGACCCGGGCGTAATTCTCGAACCCGGGATTGCGCTCGCCGCCGCGCAAGGCGTCGGGGAAGGCCGAAATGAGGAGGAAGCGCCGGATGCCGGCCTGCCGGGCCGCCGCTACGGCGAGTTCGAGACCGCGGCCGTCGATGGCGTTGGTGACCTCCATCCCCGCGCCGCCCGCGCCGGCCGAGAAGACCACCGCGTCGCTGCCGGCCATCAACGTGGCTAGCGCATCGATGGACAACGCGGTCAGGTCACCCTGAACCGCCATCGCCCCCAAAGCGGCGAGTTCCCGGGCCTGCTCCAACTTGCGATGCAGCGACCGAACGGCGTGATCGCCCTGCGAAAGCATGCGCGCCAGGCTGCGGGCGACCTTTCCGGAGCCTCCGACGACGAAGACGTTCATGCGGCACCTATCGGTTGGTTGGGGAGCAAGCTCATACTGGTCATCGGAAAGCCGATGCCGGCATCGAAGGCTCAGCCCTCATAGGCGTGGTAGACCTTGGCAATGATGCGCCACGTGCCGTCCTGCTTCAGCAGGGAATGGAAGTCGGTGTAGTCGAGGCCGATGACGTCCTTCTCCATGTCGACGCGGACGACGGCGGTGGTGGGCGTGATCGCGAGGATGTCGATCCGCGTCCTGACCTCGGTCGCCTTCCCGTTCTTCTCGACGAAATCGTATAGGTTGGTGATCGGACCGCCCATCAGCGCACCGTTGGTGAAGCCGTACATCACCGCGTCCCCGTGGAACGCCTTGGAAAGGTCGGCGACGCTCCCGCTTTTCAGCCCGTCGACGTAGGCCTGAACGGTGGCGACGACGGCGTCGTAATCGCTCGTCGGTACGGTCTTGAGGTTTCTGGACATCGGATTTCCCTGCGTGGCCATGTTCGAACGTCGATGAGGGCGGGGCGGTCACCGGCGTGGAACCCCCAACCCGATGGTCGGAAGGATCCCAAGGCCACATCCGCCTCGACGACTTGTACGGCTTGAGATAGGTGATGCGTTGGGTCCGAATAATGGGCCAGAACCGCATTTTACTCGTGCATGCCATGCAGGAATTGTTGGAGCCCGGCGGTTTCGAGGAGCTGACAGCCTTCGTGGCCGTCGCCGAGGCCGGTAGCTTCGCCGCGGCGGCCAAGGTCCTCGAACGCGATGCGTCCGTGCTCTCACGGCGGGTGAGCCAGCTCGAACGGCGGCTCGGCGTTCGGCTGCTGTCGCGCACGACGCGACGGGTGACGCCGACCGAGGCCGGTGCGGCCTACTTCACCCGGGTTCAGGGCGTCCTGGAGGAGTTGGCCAGCGCCAGCCGGGAGGCCAGCGACCACGCCGCCAGCCCGCAGGGCCTCGTTCGCGTCTCCATCCCCATCGTCTTCGGTAGGCAGTGGATCGCGCCCATGCTGCCGACATTCCTGGCGCGGTACCCGGATATCCGGCTCGACGTCCGGACGTCGGACTACTTCATCGACGTCGTGGCCGAAGGCTTCGACGTGGCGATCCGCGTCACAGCCGGAGCGCAGCGTGACAGCACGCTCACCACCCGCAAGATCGCGTCCTACCAGAACCTGCTCGTGGCCTCGCCGGGCTACCTTGCGGCCAACGGCATTCCGGAGAAGCCCGCCGACCTGACGCGTCACAGATGCCTGGGGTTCACCGGTTCCACGGCCTGGCCGGACTGGCCGTTGGTCCGGGAGGGGAAACGCCAGACCGTGCGTCCCGCCTGCTCCCTGACCGCCGACCATTCCGAGGTCCTGCTCATGGCGGCCGTGGGGGGCGCAGGCATCGCGTTCGCGGCCGACTGGCTGGCTGGTCCCGCACTGCGAGACGGCACCCTCGTCGAGGTCCTGCCGGGTTGGGTCGGCAGGGAGGACGGAGGCGTGTACGCGATCCTGGCGCCCGGTCGCCTCGTCCCCGCCAAGACCCGCCTGTTCGTCGACGAGGTCGCGAACGTCATCAAGGCCGGCTGGGCATGCCGACCGAACGGCAGGCGAGACTGACCCTGTATCGCAATCGGCGGCCTTCGCTGCATCCGACGGACCCGCGAGCCCAGGGCCCCGTTTAGAGGCGCCCGCCTGGCCGAGGAAACCTAACGGATGGCACTCACCTTGAGCGTCCGAGACGGGTGGGAAGCGGGCTTTAGCCCTCCGCCCGGAAGCGGACGTTCCGTATGCGACAAGCCTTGATTGCCGCCGCCTCACTCAAGCGACCTGCTGGGGGGGGCCTGTTACCTGATAAGTCTGAGCCGTTCCCTTCCGCATGCGCTTAGCTGCGTAGAGCGCTGCATCGGCGTGACGCAAGACCCTTTCGCGGTCGTGCAACGCTTCGCTGGACCATGCGATGCCGATGGTTCCTGTCACTCGCGCGATGTGCCCCTGTCCATCCATGACAATCTCAAGGTCGTGCAGAAGGCGCCGCACCATCCGGTCCAGGTCCGCCCGACCGAGGTCGGTAGGTACGACGACCGCAAACTCATCTCCCCCCAGGCGTGCCGGGAGCCAACGCTCGTATGAAGATGAACGCAGCCGGTCAGCGACAAGGCGCAGCACAGCGTCGCCCGCCGCATGTCCAAGCGCATCGTTCACGCCCTTGAAGCCGTCGAGATCGATCAGCAGCAAGCCGACGTCGCCGTTCGCCGCGCGCGCTTCATGCAGCCGCGCGTCGAGGAGGCGGTGGAACTCGGCCCTGTTGGCCAGTTGCGTCAGGTCGTCGGTCCGGGCCTGGTGCCGAAGCCGCGTCTCCAGCCTATGCTGCTCAGTGATGTCCTGGATCAATCCGATAAGGGCGGCGGGCCTGCCTTTGGCCAGCTCGATCTCGCAGGAGCATCGTACGCGCCGAGCGTTGCCCTTGGCGGTCACGAGGTCTGCCTCCAGCTCGAACGGCTCCCCCGTGTCCAGAGTGCGCATCACAGCGATTCTGAAGGTGGTGCGGTCGGGCTCAAGCAAGGCGCCCATGATATCGCCGGTCGGCTTGCCGTCGCCAACGGGCAGCTCGTGGATGGCGAAGACGCCGTCCGACCAGGCAACGGATCGCTTCTCGATGTCGTACCGGTACGATCCCATGTCGGCCATACCCTCGGCCCGCTTGAACTGCCGGCGCTCGCGTTCCAGGCGTTCCACCGCCATCCGGTGCTCTTCGGCCGTCTTTGCAGCGCAAAGGGCAAGGGTCCGGGCCTCGATCAGGGCTTCAGCGACGGAAGCCAACTCCGTGAGGAGTTCGAGGTCAACCGGCGTCGTATCACGCGGCTGCTCATCGAGGACGCAGAGTGTTCCGACCGTAACTCTGTCGCCGTCAGCACGCCGGACGCGCACCGGAACACCCGCGTAGTAGCGGATGTGCGGTGCACCCGTGACGAACAGGCTTGTCGCGAAGCGCGGGTCGAGGCTGGTATCCGCCACGATTAGCGGCGCTTCGGTTTCGAACACGATGGGGCAGAACGCCTGGGCCCGCTGTGTCTCGGCTGCCAGGGGCCCGCAGCGCGCTTTGAACCACTGCCGCTCCGGGGCAACCAGAGTGATCGAGGACATGCCAGTTCCCAGCATGCGTTGTGCGACCTTGGCGAGGGCGTCAAACTCGCGCTCAGGTGGCGTGTCGAGAAGGTTGATTTCCGCAAGCGCCTGTTGGCGCAGTGCCTCGCGCTGTGTGTCCGACATGGTCTCCTGACGCCCGTGTGCGGCCCCGTCGAGGCAAGCCCGCCGTCATGTTGCATACGGCGGATAGGCTTAAGTGAGCGTAACCTCAGCTACGTAATGAGTCCGAACCGGCTTTTGACCTGTGAGTACGGTGAGGAGGTACTGCCGGGAGCAGATAATCGCCCTAAGTCTGAGCAAAGCGGTGGGGCACCGCGACCAAATGGGGCCGGCTCGTTATTTGAAACTCCGTCCCAAAAGACGACTGGCAACAAACCACCTCTGCGGTCGTAGGTCCTTGCCAATAAGGCTACCGAGAAGGAGACCTTCCTAGGGTGATCATCTCGTTGGCGCACCACACGTTAGATGTACGGTTCCAGACCGTAGTGAGGTGCGACATAAAGTGCGATTGCACGCAATCTTTTTTCTATGGAAATGTTAAGACTCTACCCCGCCGTCGCGGCACTCCGCGCGGCTGGCCCGAGAAGGTTTTTATATGTCGCACTACTATTTTGATGTCTGTAACGGGGTTGATGTCTCTGATAGCGTTGGACTGGATCTTGCAGACGACAACGCTGCGCTACATCACGCTCGCTCTGTAGTTGCGAAGTACGCCTCTGATCCTCACAACCTCGCAAGCAGCGGCCATATCGTCGTGACAGTACGCACAGGCCCTACGACAGTGCTCACAACGACCCGGCTGGTTTTTCAGGAAGACCTGCCGGCGGTTGCCTAGCGGTCAAAGTGGCAAGTTCAATGAGAACCATTTCAAGAAGCACTCGAACTCGATAGCTTCTACCGCCATCAAATTTGGCCTGCGCCTCAAGGCAAAGCTCCGTTGCTTCTGCGATCTGGGCTGGCGTTAGCGGCATTGGCAACCTCATTGACCTGTTGCGTGAGCTACCAAAGGGCGTCGTACTAGTGCAATTGGACTAGACGTCGCCGGGCACTTTTCCCCCAATCGCTTGCCGATTATCCCTGGGTTTTGGCTCTCCGATCATGGCCTGCCCCCATTTGGTGGCCCGTGTTCAAAGGTAGTGCATCGTCGGTTGGAGTTGACCCGTTTGTAGTCCACAACCTATGCAAGTTCTCGGGCCGTGACAGTTTGGTTGGCGAAGGCTCGGGGCGTCAAGCCGCCCAGGGCCGTATGAGGGCGATCTTCGTTGTAGTGGCATCTCCATTCCTCGATGCGCTCGCGGGCATCGGCCAAGGACAGGAACCACGAGGCGTTAAGGCACTCCGCCCGTAGACGGCCGTTGAACGACTCGATGTAGGCGTTGTCGGTCGGCTTGCCCGGTCGGGAGAAGTCGATCTCGACCCCGTTCAGGTAGGCCCACTGGTCGAGCATGCGGCCGGCGAACTCGGGTCCGTTGTCCACCCGCAGGCTCTTGGGCCGCCCCCGCAGCCTGACCAAAGCGTCGAGTGCCTCGGTAACCTGGTAGGCGCGGAAGTTGGCTCTCGGTGTGAGCGAGAGCGCCTCTCGTGTGTGGCAATCGACGACGGTCAGAATCCGGAACGGACGCCCGTCGAAGATGCGGTCGGATACGAAGTCCATCGCCCAGACCTCGTTGGGCCCACCGATCGCCGGCCGGCCCTGACGATACCGCCAGGCCCGCTTGCGCTTAGGCAGCTTGGACCGGATCGACAGCCCCTCGTCGCGGTAGATCCGGTAGGTTCGCTTGTGGTTCACGGCCCAGCCCTCCCGTCGCAACAGGATGTGCAGCCGCCGATAGCCGTAGCGCACCCGCACGGCGGCCAGTTCCTTCAGCCGCATGCGCAGCGCTACCTGCGGATCTGAGCGCTTGCGGTAGCGCTGGGAGGAACGGCCGAAGCCGGTAGCCTGGCAGGCCCGACGCTCGCTGATGTCGTAGGCCACCTGCAGGTGACCGGCGACCTCGCGGCGAACGGCGGGCCTCACCACTTTCGCTTGAGTACGTCCTGCAGCATGGAGCGGTCCAACGTCAGATCGGCGACCAGTCGTTTGAGTTTGCCGTTCTCGTCCTCCAGCTGCTTCAGCCGCCGAATCTCCGGCACGCCCATGCCGACGAACTGCTTCTTCCAACGGTAAAAAGTCGGCTCGGACACGCCCATTTTCCGGCAGACCTCGTCCACCGTCGCACCGTTCTCCGCTTGCCGCAGGGCGAAGGCGATCTGTTCGTTCGTGAAGCGTTTGCGAGGCATGGCATCCACCCTCCTTCAGGGTTCAGGATGCCCGAAAAACTTGCGCTCGACGCGGACCAGTTTGCTGGGTCAGGATCACGGTCCTCGTGGAGTTGACCCCGTTTGTGGTCCACGGCCTATGTGAGTTTCTGGGCTGTCACAGCTTGGGTGGCGACCGGACTTTAGCCCTTCGGCCAGAAGCAGACGTTCCGCATCTAACCCAACCAAGGCGTACGATTCTTACTTCGTCGCTTTCCTAAGCGGACCTTGGGCCGTGATTGTACCGTCGTTGCGGATGCTTCTGTGCGGTTAGGGCGTGCCCAAGGCCGGATCGCGCTCAGGCGGGTCCTAAGGCGGGCGTCCCACAGGCGTAGCAGAAGCGCTCGAACGTGCTCTTGCGGTGAGTGCAGGCCGGGCAACGCTCGAACACACCGATGCCGCAGTGCGGGCAGAAGTTCGCTTCCAAGTTGGTAAGATCAATCGGACGTTCGCAGCCGGGACAGACCTTCTTGGCAAGACGTAGCAGAGCTTGGTCGGTCGCAATCTCCGTTCGGCGCTCCTCGTTCGGCCGCGCCTCGGCCAGCTTCTGGCGTTCGTTGTAGGCATGCAGTGCGTTGATCGCTGCGCGGCCTACGACGAGGGTCAAAATGACCCCGACGCCGTACTGCACGTAGCCGCCGTAGCTCGGCAGGTAGGGAACAAGCTCAACGAAAAAGGCAAAGGCTGATGCGAAGGCAAAGCCCCACACGAAGGGCCAGTTGCGTGTGCGCCGCCGCTTCAGCAGAAGCCATCCGGCCAAAGCGAGCAGCGGGAGCGTGAGGGCAAGCCGATAGCCGAAGACGCGGAGTTCCTGCTCCCGCTCGGCCGCATCAAGCTTCGACTGGGCCGCTGCGCGCAGATCTGTATCGACCCGCTCCTGCGCGTTTTCTCGCTCTGATAGGGCGAGGTCAACGCTCGCCCGCTCCTCCAGGCGCTCCTCAATGGCGCGTTCCGCACTCTTGAGGGTATCGAGCTGCTGCGTGCGGGCAATGAGCCCGGGATCCTGATCGACCCGCTGAGTGGCGTCGCGAGTCTTCAACCAGTTGGCGAAGGTTTCCTGCGCGGCCTCGGAAGCGGAGCGCGCCGCCGCAAGGGCAAGCTGGTCCTGTTCGGTCCGGCGGCGGCTGTCCGCCTGCTCACGCCTGATCTCCCGCAGGGCCTCCGCGGCCGGGCGAGCCTTATCTGCATCAAGGAATTGCTCAATGCTGTAGCGGTGCTCGACCTGGGGGAGGTCACCGACCACAAGGGAGCCGAGGCCGATCAGGAACCAAGCGAAGAGGAACGCCACCAGCCAGAGCACAAGCGTGAACCAGCGTTCCGACAGCCTGCGACCAGATGCCATTTCAGTAACCTTGCTGGGTAATGACGGGCCTGCATCCGCTGATGTGCGGCGCCTGCCTCGTTGATACGGGCGCCTCGGGATGCCCGCAGACTTGAGGAGGCATAAGGACGAGCCTTTACCTCGAAGGAGACATCGACCCTGGGTTCGGCGGTCTAAACCTGATCTCAGCCTGGGCGCGCCCGGCTCTCGTTCTTATGGCAAGACTCTAGATCGCGTACGGAGCGGTTGTAGGTCTCGTTGAAGCGTTGCGCTGGTTGGCTCGGATCACCCTTGGCGCGAATGTCCCGGGCTACATCCCGGCCATGCCCGATCAGACTTGCGACCGTGTCGGTGTAGCCGGTGCAGGATGAGTTCGCCTTCGGGCTCATGCTGTCAAAGGTCGTACCAAGCTGACGGTTGGCGTTCGAGACATCGCCGAGTGCGGCCAGGAAGGGGGCGATATCCGCCTTCGGTCCCAATGCCTCGAACTGCCGTATCGCACGACGCAGCGTGAGGCTGGTGGCGAGGAGACGGCGCGCAGGCGCATCGTCCGGCAGAGCTGCCAAGCGCCGCTCATCCCGGGCGATCTCGCGCTCGAACAAGGCCGTGCCATAAGCGTCCATCGCTTTGGCAGCAGCCTCGACGCGGGGAACGAGGATCGCGTGCTGCTCGCGTGCGAACTTGAAGCCATCCTCGTTGAACTCCCGCGTGGTCTGATAGCGGGTTAGCGCCTTCAGGGTGGGATTAACCTCGCGTAGGGCGGCCAGCAGCCGTGCGGCCTGAGCATCCACCTCTGGGACGACGCTCGGCATGGCAACGGCCTTATCCAACTCGTCGATGACCCCATCGAAATCCACAATGCCGAAGTGGTACCAGGCGTTGGCGCCGAGCTTCGTTCCGAGTTTGAGCACCCGCTCATTGTCGCGCCGGTAGTCAGCCAACTGCTGCTCCAGGGGATGAGACCGGACGAGGTGATTCTGGGTCTCGGTGTAGGCATTGGCCTTCGCCAGAGCCTGAACTTCGGGAGTCTGCGCTGGCGCCGGGCGGGCTGCCACCCGGGCTGCTCCGGGCGACGGTGGCGGGTTCTGCAACAGAGACTCAGAGGCCGGGGGTGCGGCAGGAAAATCGCATTTGAAAGCGTCGATTAGGCTTTTGCGCACGGCGTTGTGAGCCTGAGCGCATTGAAAGGCTACGGTCGGCCGAGCCGCCTCGTTGCGCATGACCGAGTCTCGGAAGCTCTCGCGCATCGTGTTGATGCCCTGGCGGATGCCGGGGCGAGCGGCTTCCGGTACCCTGGGGCTGGCCGCGCATTGGGCATAAGCCTCCAGGAAGGCGTCACAGCTCTCGACGCCCACCGGTGTCACCGGAGTGACCGCCACCACGGGTGTGGCAGTGATCCCCCACAGGAGGGTCAGCGCATAAGCCGAACGGTGAGACATGCCTGACTTTCTCGTGGAAGCTGTGCCGTGCATTCTAGTCCTGGAAGTTGAAGCGCTGGGCCCTGGAACGACGACGCTAGAGATTGCGGAGGGCAAGCAGCGGGACGAAGGCGGCCAGTACGACGGGTACGGACCAGTACTCCATTCGGATCCAGAACAGCGCGTGCCGCCGCATGAGTAGCACGCGCTCATTCGTGGCGGGGTCGATGAGCTCGCGCGGAGGGGTGCTGTTGAGGCGTCGACCGACCACCCAGTTCAAAGCGGCGGCGGCGAAAAGGCCAAGGCTGAAAGCGAGAAACGCAAGTTCGGGGTGTCCAATCGCTTGCAGCGATAGCTGGACCAATGCACCGACGATGATCGCGGTGCCGACGACAACGGGGACAACCAGGATGCCCCAACCCGACCAGACGAACAGCATGAATGTCAGCTCTCAGGTGAGGTTCGTCGACGAGGAGGTGGGGCGACGCGCCGAGCCACACCCTTCAATCAAGAAGCTGCGGTAGAACGGCTCAGCGATAGCCTCAATGCCGCGCCCTAAGATGACAAACAAGGGGCGCTCCTCCCGGATGCCCGGTGCTGTGGCGGAGCGTGCTACCCCATCTTGAGCCTTGATCAGTGTTTGGTCCCGGCATTTGGTGGAGCGGGTTTGACGTGAAGCGGCTTGGCTCGGCGGACCATGCCCTGCAGATGGCCTCGTAGGGTGTGAGGCCACGCAGGGTCTTGAGGCGGCGCGCGAAGTTGTAAGCGCTGACGAAGTCGGCCAAGTGAGCGCGGAGCTGTGCATGGCT
>NZ_VRVE01000023.1:0-47886 GCF_008040035.1 Methylobacterium sp. WL9 | reverse complement strand
ACCTTCATGATGTCCGGCGCGTGCCCGCCGCCTACGCCGACATGTTCGGCCCGACCGTCGGCGACCGCATCCGCCTCGCCGACACCTCTCTCGAGATCGAGGTCGAACGCGATTTCACCACCTATGGCGAGGAGGTGAAGTTCGGCGGCGGCAAGGTCATTCGCGACGGGATGGGGCAGTCGCAGGTGACGAACCGCGACGGCGCCGTCGACACCGTCATCACCAACGCCGTGGTGCTCGATCATTGGGGCATCGTGAAATGCGACGTCGGCATCGTGAAGGGGCGCATCTTCAAGCTCGGAAAAGCTGGCAACCCGGACATCCAGCCGGGCGTCGACATCGTCGTCGGGCCGGGCACGGAGGTGATCGCGGGTGAAGGAAAAATCCTCACGGCCGGCGGCTTCGACAGCCACATCCACTACATCTGCCCGCAGCAGATCGACGAGGCGCTCTGCTCGGGCGTCACCACGATGCTCGGAGGCGGCACCGGGCCGGCGCACGGCACCTTCGCCACCACCTGCACCCCCGGCCCCTGGCACATCGCCCGGATGATCGAGGCGGCGGACCACTTCCCGATGAACCTCGCCTTCGCTGGCAAGGGCAACGCCTCGGTGCCCGGAGCCCTGGAGGAGATGGTGCGGGCCGGCGCTTGCGCGCTCAAGCTCCACGAGGACTGGGGCACGACGCCGGCCGCCATCGACACCTGCCTCTCGGTCGCCGACGCTCACGACGTGCAGGTGATGATCCACTCGGACACGCTGAACGAGTCCGGTTTCGTCGAGGACACCATCGCCGCCTTCAAGGGCCGCACCATCCACGCCTTCCACACCGAGGGCGCAGGCGGCGGGCACGCGCCGGACATCATGAAGGTGGCGGGGCTGGCGAACGTGCTCCCATCCTCGACCAACCCCACGCGGCCCTTCACCAAAAACACCATCGACGAGCATCTCGACATGCTCATGGTGTGCCACCACCTCGACCCGTCGATTCCGGAAGACCTCGCCTTCGCCGAGAGCCGGATCCGCAAGGAGACGATCGCGGCCGAGGACATCCTGCACGACCTCGGCGCGCTCTCGATGATGTCGTCGGACAGCCAGGCCATGGGGCGCATCGGCGAAGTCGTCATCCGCACCTGGCAGACCGCCGACAAGATGAAGCGCCAGCGTGGAGCCCTTCCCGGCGACGCGAGCGGCAACGACAATCTGCGCGCCCGCCGCTACGTCGCGAAATACACGATCAACCCGGCCATCGCGCATGGCGTCTCCCGACACATCGGCTCGATCGAGCCCGGGAAACTCGCAGACCTCGTGCTGTGGACACCGGCCTTCTTCGGCGTGAAGCCCGACCTCGTCCTCAAGGGCGGCATGATCGCGATGGCGCCGATGGGCGACCCCAACGCCTCGATCCCGACGCCGCAGCCGGTGCATTACCGCCCGATGTTCGGCGCCTTCGGCCGCGCGCCCTACGCCACCGCGCTGACCTTCGTCTCGAAGGCGGCCATCGAGGACGGATTGCGCGAAAAACTCGGGGTGCAGAAGCAACTCGTCGCGGTGGAGAATACGCGCGGCGGAATCTCCAAGAAGAGCATGATCCTCAACGATGCGACACCGGTGATCGAGATCGACCCGGAGACCTACGACGTGCGCGCCGACGGTGAATTGCTGGTCTGCGAGCCGGCCGAGGTGCTGCCGATGGCGCAGCGGTATTTTCTGTTTTGATGATCCGCGCCACCCGCATCATCCGTCGCAATGCCCTGAACGGCGGCGAGATCGTCGATCGGATCGTCCTCGACCACGGCGACCGGCATCGCCGCCGCATGGCGATGCAGGGCGTCGGCGGTCTGGGCTTTCTGCTCGACCTCGCCGAGCCGACTGTCCTCGACGACGGCGATGCGCTGATGCTGGAGGACGGCCGGCTGATCTGGGTCGAGGCCGCGCCCGAACGGCTTTTAGAGATCCGGGCCGGTTCGGATCATGCCCTCAAGCGGCTGATCTGGCATATCGGCAACCGGCACATCCCGGCTGAGATAACGGCGGACGCCGTCTACATCGCGAACGATCACGTGCTGGCCGACATGGTGCGGGGCCTCGGCGGCAGCGCCGAGCCGGTGCAGCGGCCGTTTCGCCCGGAAGGCGGCGCCTATGCCGGTGGCCATGGGCACAATGCCGGACATTCGCACGGCCACGCGCACGGCCATGGTCACCACGACCACAGCCATGATTGACGCGCTCCGGCTGATGGCGTGGCTGTCGCCGACCTATCCGATCGGCGCGTTCGCCTATTCGCACGGGCTCGAATGGGCGGTGGAGACGGGCGACATCCGCGACGAAGCGAGCCTCTCGCAGTGGCTCGACGACGTGGTCGAGCGCGGGGCGGGCCGCAACGATCTGATTCTGTGCGCAGAGGCCCACCGGACCGCGTCGGCCGGCGATGCTGTAGGGCTCGCCGAGGTCAACGATCTCGCCCTGGCGCTGGCGCCGTCCCGCGAACTCCATCTGGAGACGAGCCAGCAAGGCCGCAGCTTCCTCGATGCCACGCTATCCGCCTGGCCCTGCACGGCGCTCGATAGCGTCGGTGCCGTGCTCGATGGTGCCGTTGCGCTTCCGGTCGCGGTCGGCACGGCGTCGGGGGCACATGGCATGGCTCGCCCGCCGACGCTCGCGGCCTACGGCCTCGCCTTCGTCCAGAACCTCGTCTCGGCGGCGCTTCGCGTCGCGCCCGTCGGCCAGAGCGCAGGCACACGGATCATCGCGCGCCTCGCACCGCGGGTCGCCGCCCTCGCCGAGGCGGTGCAGGATCTCGGGCTCGACGGTCTTGGCTCGGCAACCCTACGCCTCGATCTCGGCTCGTTCCGGCACGAGACGCAGTATTCCCGGATTTTCCGCTCCTGAGGACGCCATGGCATCGTTGAACGGCCCGCTCCGCGTCGGTATCGGCGGCCCTGTCGGTTCGGGCAAGACCGCACTGATGGAGCAGCTCTGCAAGCGCCTGCGCGACAGCTACGACATCTGCGCCATCACCAACGACATCTACACCAAGGAGGATGCCCGCATCCTCACCGTCGCCGGCGCGCTGCCGGAGGAGCGCATCATGGGCGTCGAGACCGGCGGCTGCCCGCACACGGCGATCCGCGAAGACGCCTCGATCAATCTTGCCGCGGTGGCCGAGATGCGCCGGCGTTTTCCGAAGCTCGACGTGGTGCTGATCGAGTCCGGCGGCGACAACCTCGCCGCGACCTTCTCGCCGGAACTCGCCGACATCACCCTCTACGTGATCGATGTCGCGGGCGGCGAGAAGATCCCGCGAAAAGGCGGCCCGGGCATCACCCGCTCGGACCTTCTGGTCGTCAACAAGACCGACCTCGCTCCGCTGGTCGGCGCGGATCTCGGCGTGATGGAGGCGGATACCCGGCGCATGCGCGGCACCCGGCCCTACGTCTTCGCCTCGCTGCGCGACGGCCATGGTGCCGACGAGATCGCGCGTTTCGTGAGGACCGCGGGCGGTCTGGCCTGACCAGAGCCGGCGCGACCCTGCTACCGGGCGAAGGTTAGGGTCATGTCGGCAGATGGATCGCCCAGGGTGCGTCGAAGACGTATTCCTCGAGGTTCACGCCCGGACCGCCGCGGTCGACCACCCAAAAATCCTGTGGCGCGCCGAACGGGGTCAGCACGCCGTGCCAGGTGCCGATGGCGTAGCTGATCCCCTGCCCCGGCGCTGTGACGAAGGCCTGCGGCCGGCCGGGCTTTCCGCCCTCGTCCGGGCAGACCACGACGAGGAACGGCGCCGTGTTCAGGGGCACGAAGGCCTGGGCGCCGAGGGGGTGGCGCTCGACGAGGCTCAGGGACAGCGGCATCGGATAGGCCTGCGCTTCGACGAGGCCGATCACGACCCGGCTGTCCTCTCCCCTCACCTGCACCTCGGCGAGATCGTGGAATCTGCGCGCCTTGCCGGCATTCATCGGGCGCGGATCGACGGCCGCCTTGTCGATGACGGTGCCGAACGGCGCGAAGGCCTCGACGGTCAGGGCCTGCGCTGTGATGTGGCGGTCGCTCACCGGGGCGACCGATGAAGCTTCAGGGCGGCGTGCCGGTTGACGTCCTTGTAGAGCAGGTAGCGGAAGCGGCCGGGGCCGCCCGCGTAGCAGGCCTGTGGGCAGAAGGCGCGCAGCCATAGGAAGTCGCCGGCCTCGACCTCGACCCAGTCGCGGTTGAGCCGATAGACCGCCTTGCCTTCGAGCACGAACAGGCCGTGCTCCATCACATGGGTCTCCTCGAACGGGATCGAGGCGCCGGGCCGCATGGAGACGATGTTGACGTGCATGTCGTGGCGTACGTCGTCGGGCGCGACGAAGCGCGTCGTGGCCCAAGCCCCGTCCGTGCCGGGCATGGCCACCGGGTCGACCTCGGATTCGTGCACGACGAAGGCCGGGGGCACCTCGATTCCCGGCACGCGCTCATAGGCCTTGCGGATCCAGTGGAAGCGGGCGGGTACGGATCCGTCGTTGCGCAAAGTCCAGGCCGCGCCGGGCGGCAGGTAGGCGTAGCTGCCGGCGCGGAGGTCATGCGCCTCCCCGTCGAGGGCGAGATCCAGGGTGCCGTCGACCACGAAGAGTACGCCCTCGGCTTCCCGGTCGGGCTCGGGCCGCGCGCTGCCGCCGCCGGGGACTACCTCCATCAGGTACTGCGAAAACGTTTCGGAGAAGCCGGAGAGCGGCCGCGACAGCATCCAGGCGCGAGATCCCTCCCAGAACGGCAGGACGCTGGTGACGATGTCGCTCATCACGCCCTTCGGAATGACGGCGTAGGCTTCGGTGAACACGGCCCTGCCGGTCATCAGCGCGGTTTGGGGCGGCAAGCCCCCGCAGGGCGGATTGTAGCTGGCGGACGGCGTGGCAGCGCTCACGAAATCTCTCCAAGGTCTGGCCGGAAGGCGTCGGGGAGCAGTCCTCCCGCTCCGTTCAGCCCGGCGGGTGTTTCGCAATCCAGTGCCGGGCGATATCGATGCGCCGCGTCAGCCAGACGCCGTCATGCGCGGCGACGTGGTCGAGGAAGCGCATCAGCCCCGCGATCCGGCCGGGACGCCCGGCGAGCCGGCAATGAAGCCCGATCGACATCATCTTCGGCGTCTTGGCGCCTTCGGCATGGAGCACGTCGAAGGCGTCGCGCAGATAAGCGAAGAACTGGTCGCCCGAATTGAAGCCCTGTGCCACGGCGAAGCGCATGTCGTTGGCCTCCATCGTGTAGGGCACGATCAGCGCCGGACCCTTCGGCCCCTCCATCCAGTACGGCAGGTCGTCCGCGTAGGAATCGGCGAGGTAGGTGAAGTCGCGCTCCATCGCGAGTTCGCGCGTGTGGACCGAGAACCGGCCCGTGTACCAGCCGAGCGGGCGCTCACCCGTGACCTCGGTGTGGAGCCGGATCGCCGCGTCCATGTCAGCGGCTTCCGCCTCGCGTTCGAAGTGGGCGTAGTCGATCCACTTGAGGCCGTGGCTCGCGATCTCCCATTCCGCCTCGCGCATTGCTGCGACGGCCTCCGGGTTGCGCGCCATGGCCGTGGCGACGCCGAACACCGTCAGCGGGATTTTTCGCGATGTGAACAGCCGCCAAAGGCGCCAGAAGCCCGCGCGTGCGCCGTATTCGTAGACGGATTCGACCGTCATGTGCCGCTGTCCGGGCCAGGGCTCGGCGTTCACGATCTCGGTGAGGAAGGCCTCCGAGGCCGGATCGCCGTGCAGGATGCAGTTCTCTCCGCCCTCCTCGTAGTTCAGCACGAACTGCACCGCGATGCGGGCGCCGCCGGGCCAGTCGGCCTGCGGGGGCGTACGGCCGTAGCCGATCAGGTCGCGCGGATAGGTCAAACCGTTCGCCTCGTTGCGACGGCACTCCGTCGTCCGTCCCATGAACCGAAGACCGGTCGGCGACCGGTTCGTCAAGGCGCGAAGCCCTGCCGCACGTCTTCGACTGGTGGCTGCGTCGCGTGCCCGGCGACGGCCTCCATCACCTGCCGAAAGATCCGGTCCGGCGCGAAGGGCGTCGAAGTCAGCCGAGCGCCGGTGGCGTCGCGGATCGCGTTGGCGAGTGCCGGGGCGACGGGATTGTAGGGCGACTCGCTCATCGACTTGGCGCCGAGCGGGCCGATACGGTCGTAGGTGTCGGCGAAGAGCACCCGGGTGTCCGGCACGTCGGCGCAGGCCGGGATGTGATAGTTTCGGAACGTCTGCGTGATCACGCCGCCCGCCCCGTCGAAGCGGTAATCCTCGTATAGCGCCGCGCCGAGCGCCTGGGCGACGCCGCCCTCGACTTGGCCGCGGCACTGCATCGGGTTGATCACGACGCCGGCATCGACGGCCTGGATGCTCGACAGGATGCGCACCTCGCCGCTCGCCGGGTGCACCGCGACCCGGAACGCCTGGACGTTGAAGGCGACCGAACGCGGAGAGCCGTCGGCCTCGGCCCGCGCCTCCAGCGGTGCGAGGATCGTGAGCGGGATCGGGCCGATGGGCGTCTCCACGACCTCGCCCGACAGGCGGCAGGCCGCCGCTTCGACACCCATCCGGCTCGCAGCGTCGATGGTGATCGCCTCGGCCAATGCCGTCGCCGCGCGAAAATTCGCCTGGCCCGCGACGACGGTGCCGGTGCTGCCATAGGCGCCGGTATCGTGGGCGACGGCATCGGTGTCGGCCTGGATCAGCCGAATACGGTCGGGGGTGGTGGCGAGCACCTGCGCGGCGATCTGTGCGTGCACGGTGCTGGTGCCGTTGCCGAACTCCGCGGTGCCGATCGCCAGCGTGTAGCCGCCGTCGGTCTCCAGGCGGAGATGCGCGTGGGCGAAGTGGCCGCGCGGCGGGATCGTGTCGATCATCGCCATCGCCATGCCCTGCCCGATCAGCCAGTGCGGCCCCGGCGGTGGTTTGCCCGGATCCTCGGCGAGGGCGGCTTGGGCGAGGTCAAGGCACTGGTCGAGCCCGTAGGAGCCGTATGCGACGTCGTGCGGCTCCAGGCTGGTGGCGACCATCGGATCGCCCGGCCGCACGGCGTTGCTGCGGCGCATCGCGAACGGATCGATGCCGAGCCCGCGCGCCAGCTCGTCGATCGCAGATTCCACCGCAAAGATCGTCTGGCTGAGGCCGTAGCCCCGAAACGCGCCAGCCGGCAGGGTGTGCGTGTAGACGCTATGGCCTTCCACCCGCTTGTTCGGGCAACTGTAGGCCGAGATGCACTCGTTGCAGCCGTGATGCAGCACGCCGCCGGCATGGTTGGCGTAGGCGCCGGTATTCGCGAGAACCTTCAGCGAGATCGCCGTCAGCGTGCCGTCGGCTCGGGCGCCCATCTTCACGCGCACCCGCATGGCGTGGCGCGTGGTGGTTGCCGTGAACTGCTCCTGGCGCGTCAGTTCCCACCGCACCGGCCGCCCGGTCTTCAAGACCGCGAGGGCGACGAGATCCTCCGTCAGCATCTCCTGCTTGCCGCCGAAACCGCCGCCGACACGGCCGCACAGGACACGCACCTGGGTCCGGTCGAGGTCGAACAGGGCGCAGAGCGCGTCGCGCGTCAGGAACGGCACCTGCGTCGAGGACCGCAGAACGAGCCGGCCGTCCGCGTCGCGCCAGCCGATGGCGCCGTGCGTCTCGAGATGCGCGTGCTGTACGCGCTGCGAGACGTATTCTTCTTCGTGGATCAGGTCCGCTTGCGCGAACCCAGCCTCGACGTCGCCGATGGCGCCATGGACCTCCGCGGCGAGGTTCGGGTGTGGCAGGAGCGGCGGCGCGTCCGCGCCTGGCGGCGGCGATGTGCGGTCCTGCGGATCGTGCACCAGCGGCGCGTCCGGCCGGAGCGCTGCGTCCGGATCGAGCAGGGCCGGCCGCGGTGCGTAGGCCACGACGAGGGCGGCGACGCCCGCCTCCGCCGCGGCCTCGCTCTCGGCCAGCACGGCGGCGACGCGCTGGCCGACGAAACGGACGATGGAATCGAGCAGCAGCGTGTCGGGCGCGTCGTCGGCCGGGTTCTCGTGACGCCCGGTGGAGAAGCGGCGCGGCGGCACGTCCTCGTGGGTGAACACCGCGACGACGCCCGGAACGGCGAGCGCCGCGTCCCGGTCGATCCGCAGGATTCGCGCATGGGCGTGCGGCGAGCGCAGCACCTTGAGGTGCAGCAGGCCCGGCATCGCGATGTCGAGGGTGTAGGGCGCCGTTCCCGACACGACGCCCGCACTCGCCGGCGCGCGCAGGTTGCGTCCGACGGGCTCGCGACAGGTCTGCGGCGCCTCGGCATGAGCCGTTCCGGCCACCGCGTCGCGGATGGCCCGATAGCCCGTGCAGCGGCAGAGGTTGCCCTTCAGCGCCGTGCCAAGGTCCTGACGTTGCCCCTGGTCGAGGACCGCGGCGGTCATGATCATGCCGGGCGTGCAGAAGCCGCACTGGAAGCCCTGCGCATCGAGAAAGGCCTCCTGCATCGGATGGAAGTGCTCGGGCGGTCCGCTGCCGGGCGCGCAGGGGCCGGCGAGGCCCTCCACCGTGGTGACGGCGCGTCCCTCGGCCTTGAAGGCCGGCAGCAGGCAGGAATGCACCGGCTCGCCGTCGAGATGCACGGTGCAGGCGCCGCAATCGCCGGCATCGCAGCCTTTCTTGACACCGAACCAGCCGAGCTCACGCAGGAGAGTCCGCAGGCACTGGCCGGGCCGCGGCGCGGCGTGCTGCGCCTGTCCGTTAACGGTCAGGATCATCGGCCGAGCTCCTGTCGGATTTCCTCGGCGACAAGCAGCGTGACATGCCGCCGCCAATCCGGCGCCCCATGCACGTCGTCGTACCAATCGCCGCCGGGTATCGTTGCTGCGAGCCGCTGCTGCATGGCGTCCGCAACGGGCGGTGCCTCGAACGCGATCCGGACCGGGCGGCGCGTCGCGGCCGTCACCGTGAGGGTGAACCGGCCAGCCGCGTCCAGCGTGCCGATCACGAGCGCTCCGGAGCGGCCGTTCGGGCTCAGCGAAATCCGGCGGAATGCAGCCCGCCGGCGCAACGCCGCCACCGGCATGGAGATGCTGCGGAGGATCTCGCCGGGCTTCAGCGCCGTCCGTTGGGGGCCGAGCACGAAGTCGCAGACGGAAACAAACCGGTCGCCCCCACCCGGCGTAAGGATTGTGCACACTCCGTCGAGTGCGGCGGTCAGCGCGATCATCGGTCCGGCCGGCAGGGCCATGCAGAGATTGCCGCCGACGGTCGCCCGGTTCCAGATCTTGAACGAGCCGAGCAGAGCCCGACAGCACTGGCCGACGAGAGGCGTTGCGATCCAGTCCTTCGGCAGTTCGAGCCGATCGAGTTCCGCAATGGTGCAGGTTGCCGACACGGTCAGGCCGTCATCGGAGATCGCATGCATCGGCCAACCCAGGCCGGCGACGTCGATCAGCCTGCGAAGCCCAGGTTGCGGCTCCGAGAACAGCCACGTCCCACCCGCCAACCAGGCATCGCCGTCCTGCCAGTCGGGCAACGCATCGGCTTTCCCCAGGGCGATGACGGATGTGACGCAGTTGAGATCCATACCTCAACCTGCAAGCAAAACTCCGTCCACCCCTATCTGGCCCATCCGACGGTGGCGAGCATGACCTTGTGTTGCTCCCGGCCATTCGGGGGAAGCCCCTCAGATCGGCTGGAGGATAGTCACCCAGCCATCCGCGGGGGGCGCTGCCTCCGATCGTTCAATCGACCCGACCTGCGGCCGCTGCTGGCGGCCGGCCCGCGAAATCCAATCGTCCGTAAGACGGCGCCAGCAGGCCCTGCACGCGCTCGCGCAGGTTGCGCGGAGCCGAGAGCACGCGGATGCGGGTCGGAACGGGGGCCACGCGCTTCACGAGTCTCAACATGGCATCGAAGGCGAGCCGGAGGTTGCAGGGGCTCGGTTCGAGCTTTGCCGAGGACAGCGCGGCGGCCGCATCCTGCCAGAGCTGCGCGTGGGGGCCGTTCCGGGCATCGTCGATGCCGTGCCGGTTGAGCGCGGCCAGCCCGTCCGGGACCGTGGCGATGATCGTGGTGCCGAAGTCCGGCCGCGATGGATCGAGCCAGACGACGACCGGTGCCGGCAAGCTCTGCGTTGGATCGGTGACGATCTCGGTCATGCCTGTATCTCCGTCATCAGGCGCCAACTCTGATATGGCTGAACCCGATGTCCAGACAAGAGCGCTTGTAGACTCTTGTCGATGTCAGATCTGTGTACCGATGAACGGGTGGTGGCGTCGGTAGTTTCTGTCGGTTTTGAGAAAGATCTTTGATTCAGCTTTGATTCTTGTGTGGTCACCATGCATTAACTCTAATGGTGTGCTTGGAGCGAGACTGCTGCGACCGAGGCCGCGCCCGAAGATGTCGAGGACTTGACGGGGTCGCCTGATCGCGTGGTGATGAGGGTCCGCCTCGCGGCGCAGTCGTACGCGTAGGCGCCGAAACCGATCTCGATCCGCAACTGATCGAGATCGGGGGCAGCCGATGCAGGATGGGTCGCGTACCTGCGCAGGGCGTTCATCACGTCCTGTCCCTGTCGGCGCTCTCCCGATCGATCAGATCGCGCTTGCGCGCCACCCCCCAGCGATAGCCCGAGAGCGCGCCGTCCGAGCGCACGACCCGGTGGCATGGGATCGCCAGCGCGACCGGATTGGCCCCGCAGGCCCGTGCCACGGCCCGCACCGCCGCCGGCTCGCCGATGGCGCGGGCGACGTCCGTGTAGGTCGCCGTGGTGCCCGCCGGGATCGCCCTGAGCGCTTCCCAGACCCGCTGCTGGAAGGCCGTGCCGTGGATGTCGAGCGGCAGCGCGACGCTGCGGCCCGGCGCCTCGGCGAGGCCGATCACCTGCGCCACCAGCGCCTCGAAACCGGCATCGCCCCCGGTCAGCTCGGCCTTGGGGAAGCGGTCCTGCAGCTCCCGCAGCAGGGCGTCCGGATCGTCGTCCATCATGATCGCACACACGCCCCTGTCGGTGGCGGCGACGAGGATCTGCCCGAGGGAGCACGGACCGACCGCGAATCTGATCACCGTACCTGTGCCGCCCCGGCGATAGGCGGTGGGGCTCATGCCGAGCCGCTCGCCGGCATCGGCATAGAAGCGGCTCGCGGCATTGTAGCCGGCGTCGTAGACGGCTTCCGTGACGGTGCGCGCCTCGCGCAGGCCGGCGGCGACGCGGCCGGCGCGGCGGGCGCCGGCATAGGCCTTCGGCGTCACGCCGGTGATCCGCTTGAATGTGCGGTGGAAGTGGTAGGGGCTCATGCCGGCGGCCTGAGCGAGCGTGTCGAGGGCGGGCGGCGTCTCGGCCTCCTCGATCAGCCGGCAGGCGCGCGCGACCGCCTGCGCCTGGACCTCGTCGCGCGAGGTCTCGTTCGGCCGGCAGCGCTTGCACGCCCGGAATCCCGCCGCCTCGGCATCCGCGCAGGTCGCGTAGAAGCGGACGTTCTCGCGCTTGGCGCGCTTGGCCGGGCAGCTCGGCCGGCAATAGATGCCCGTGGTCTTGACCGCGGTGACGAAGCTGCCGTCCGCGCTCTTGTCCGCCGCGCTGAAGGCGGCCCAGCGGGCCTCGTCGCTGCCGTCCGTCGCGCGGATGTCGCGCCGGGGCGGATTCTCGGGCTCGCGAACCTGCATGGCTCGGGTCGGCATGGCTCTTGTCTCCTGGCCGGCGTCGGCGACGCCCGCGATCGGCGCATCCTGGCCGAGGCCCCCGCCCCCGGCATCCCGGCTCTTGCTCGGCAATCTTCCGGTCGTCCGCACGCCTCTCATCGCCCGACCTTCGCTGCCTCCCGCTCCGCATCGCGCGCCCAGAGATGCATCGCCGCATAGGCCCGGTACGGCCGCCACACCTCCGCCCGCGCGAGAAGTTCCCGCGGTGTCGGCCGGCCGGAGCCGGCATCGAGCGCGCGCATGAGGCCGATATCGCCGGCAGGGAGCGCGTCCGCCTCCTTCAGCGCCCTCATGGCGATGTAATGCGCAGTCCAGTCGCCGATGCCGCGCAGGTTCTTCAGGCGCGCGACCGCCGCTTCCAGACCTTGTCCGACACCGAACAGATCGGGCTCGGCGATGACGGCAGCGGCCACCGCCCGGATCGCGGCTCCGCGCGCCCGCGGCATGTTCAGGACGCGCGAAACGTCGGCCTCGACCAGCGCCTCGGGCGAGGGGAAGACGTGGGTCAATCCGAAAGCGCCCTGCCCCGGCAGTGGCGCGCCGAAGGCCGCTACCAGCTTGCCCGCCAGCCGGGTCGCCGCCGTCACCGAGACCTGCTGCCCGAGGATGCCGCGCACCGCCAGCTCGAACCCGTCCCACGCCCCCGGTACGCGCAGGCCGGGCCGCGCCGCGACGAGGGCGGCGACGGCCGGGTCGGCTTCGAGCCGCACGGCGATCGCATGCGGATCGGCGTCGCAATCGAACAGGTGCCGCAGCCGCACGAGGATGGCGGGACGTTCGTCGGTGTCGGGAAACCGGATTTCCGCTGCCAGCGCCTCGCCATCTGCGGAGGGCGTCACCCTGACAGTGCCGTAGCGCCCATCGAGCGAGACCGTCCGGGCATAGACGCCCGGCTCCGTCGTCTCGACGCCGGGAATCGCACGGACGGCGAGGAAGCCATGGAGGGCCGCCCAATCGTAGGGCGCACGGTAGGGCAGTGCGATGCGGTGGGCTCGATCGGCGCTCATCGCAGCGATCTTCCGGCCGTGCTGCCCTCGAGCGCAACCCGCGAGGCCCGCAACGGTGCCGATACCACCCCCTTACGGTCGACCTAAGAGGACAGGTCGACCGTAAAGGGGTGGTATCGGGGCCTGCGCTGCGCGAGGATCGCCACCCCTGACGCACGCGGCGGATCCCGATGGCCACAGGCGATCGAAGCATGGCGCGACGCACCGTTCTCGGCGGCGGCGCAGCCGCGCTGGCGATGGGCGCTTTCCCGTTTCCGGCCGGCGCGGCTTCGCCGTCGGACGGGCTGCCGGCCTCGAAAGAGGCCACTTTCGCCACCGACATCCGCCTGCCCGGCCTGCTCCAAGCCGTCGTCGCCCGCCCGCCCCTGCCCGGCTGGCGGCTTGCCGGTTTCGACGATGCTGCGACCCGGCGCATGGATCGCGTCGTCGGCTTGATCCGGCTGGAGCCCACGTTCGCGGGCGGCATCGTCCGGCTCGGCGGCGTGGCGGTGCTCGCCCGCGACACCTGGGCGGCGCTCCGCGCCCGCGACGCGCTGCGGCCGGTCTGGGAGGAGACGGCGGAGATCGGCGGCGAACCGGCGCAATCGTTTTTCGTGCCCGAGACGGCCGAGCCGCTGATGGAGCCGCCATCCGCCACGGTCCGGGCTGGTCGCGACCGTTGCGCCGTCTGGACCCGCACGCGCGACCCGCGACGTCTTCGGCAAGAGCTCTCCGCGCTGCTCGGCCTGGCGCCCGACGCCGTCGCGCTTCACCCGACCCCGTCGGCCTGCGGGCAGGACGTCTCGAACCCTGCCTACGCCGTCGAGGCGGCCCTGCTCTCGCGGGCGATGGGCGGGGCCCCGGTTTCGCTGGCCTGGACGGCGGCGGACGACCTTCCGTTTCGCCACCGGGCCGCCTGGGCTTGACCTGCCGCCGTCCAGCCCGTGCAAGGAACGCAGACGATGCCCGACCCGGTCGACCGGCGCGCCCCGCCGAAGGCGGAAGACTTCGTCGTCGTGCCGGGGTCGGAGGGGCCGCGCCGCGACTTCCGCATCGCCGTCGGATTGCGCGAGGGCTGGGACGAGGAGGGCCGCGTCTACGACGTCTCGGAGGCGGTGCGCACGGCGCGGGCCTGGATGCGCCGCCGCGTGGCGGCAGGCCTGCCCGCCCTCTCCGGCATGTTCGGCCGCGCCGAGGTCACCTATGCCTGGATGCGCCCCGACGGCAGCGTCGGCTCGGACCGCGAGCCTGTGGCGCTGTTCACCGGCGAGGCCGTGCACGCCTATCTCGGCCACCTGCCGGATGCCGCCCTCGTCGGCATGCTCAACGAACTCGCGACCGAGCTCGGCGCGGCGCTGGGCCAGGAGCGCATCTACGTCGCGTTCGCGGATCGGACATGGATCCTCGACGCCGAGGGACGCCATGGCAGCTGAGCCCGACCCGCCGGAGATTTACCACGGCGCGTGCCGACCTTCGCCGTCGCCCGCTGCGTGCTGGCGTCGGAGCGCTTTCGGGGCCGCTTCGGCGCCTGCGTGGGGGCGAAGACGCAGGGGTTGTGAGCCGGCCCTACTTCGCGCCATCCATCAGACCGGTCACATGGACGGCCGCGCAGGCCGCAAGCGTGTCGAGCTTGTAGCCGCCCTCCAGCATCGAGACGACGCGGCCGCCGCAATGCCGATCCGCGACCGCATTGATGAGGTTCGTCGCCCAGGCGAAGTCCGCCGCCTGCAGGCGCAGCCGCCCGAGGGGATCGTCGGCATGGGCATCGAACCCGGCCGAGACCAGGATCAGGTCCGGCCGGAAATCGTGCAGCGCCGGCACGATCCTTTCGCCGAGCGCCTCGCGAAACGCATCGCTGCCGTCGCCCGCCTTCAGCGGCGCGTTGTGGATGTTGCCCACGCCACGCTCCGAGACGGCCCCAGTGCCGGGAAACCACGGCATCTGGTGGGTCGAGCCGTAGAAGAGGTTCTTGTCGCTCCAGAAAATGCGCTGCGTGCCGTTGCCATGGTGCACGTCGACGTCGACCACCGCGACGCGCTCCAGCCCGTGGCGCCTGCGCGCGTACAAGGCCGCGATGGCCACGTTCGAGAACAGGCAGAACCCCATGGCGCGGTCAGGTTCGGCATGGTGCCCGCACGGCCGCACCTGGCAGAAGGCGTTGCGCAGGCCTGAGTCCGGATCGAGCACGGCATCGACGGCGCGCAGCCCCGCGCCGACGCCCCGAAGCGCCGCCTCCCAGGTGCCGGCCGACATTACGGTATCCGGATTCAGATGCGTCGGAAGCGCCGCCGGATCGGTGGCGAGCGCCCGGAGCCGATCGCGATAGGCGGGTTTGTGCGCGAGCAGGATCTGTGCCTCGACGTCCTCGCGCAACGGCGCTTCCTCCCGCCGCAGGCCGGCGAAGGCGGGCACGGCCAGCGCCCGGTCGATCGCCTCCATCCGCGCCGGCCGCTCGGGATGGGCGGAGCCGGTATCGTGCCGGGCGAAGGCCGGATGCGTGAGCAGCAGCGTCTGCATGAAGGCCCTCGCGCGCTCCCATCCACACCCGTGGCAACGCGTCGGCCGGCTCCTCGGCGCCCATGCGCCGAGAAGACACGGCGGAGTGGCTCGGCATCCGTTGACACCGCCGAGCCGCATTCCCTATATCGCCCCTGTCCCACCGACGACCCCGTTCCGACGGGATTGCCGGGCGCGGCGCGTGGCGGGGTAGCTCAGTTGGTTAGAGCAGAGGAATCATAATCCTTGTGTCGGGAGTTCAAATCTCTCCCTCGCTACCACTCATATCGATGACGTAAGCGATTGCAGCCCTGGCCTCGGCCGGGGGTTTTTGCTGTACAGAGCCGTCAGGTTTCCCCGCCGTTCGACGAGAGCCTTCTGGCATCGGCAAGCTCCGCCAGGAGGCGTGTGGAGAGGAACGGCTGTTCGCGGTTGCTCAGTAGGTTCGGACTCTGGAAGCCGAACTGCGGTAGGGCATCACGGTAGCGGTCCCGGACCTGATCCCGTTCGCGGTGGAATCGGATGTTGTCCTGGGGCGAGGCATCGAAAGCCCTGGTTGCTCCTTCGTGGTGGTAGAGTTCGGCGTGGGGCGTCCAGACGGTGCGGTAGCCCTTGTCACGGGTCCGCAGGCAGAACTCCACGTCGCTCCAGGCGACCCGCAAGCTCTCGTCGAGGCCGCCGAGTTCGTTGAATAGGCTTCGGCGGAAGGCCATGCAGGCCCCTGTCACCGCCGACACGGTGCGGACGATGCGAAGCTGGTCGAGGTAGCCCGGCTCGCAGCGCGGCGCACCGGTCCAGACGTGTCGCGAAGTCCCGTCGGACGCCATCTCGATCCCGGCATGCTGCACCCGATCGTCGGGATAAAACAGCTTTGCGCCGACAACCCCCACGTCGGGACGTAGCGCTTGGGACACGAGTTCGTAGAGCCAGTCCGCATCGATCACGGCGGTGTCGTTGTTGAGCAGCACCAGCACGTCGCCGTCCGTGCTGGCCGCGCCGAAATTGTTGATTTTCGCCCAGTTGAACACCCCCGGACAGGCGACCGAGCGGAATCGAGGGTCCGAGGCGGCACTCGCCAGGAGCGACCGCATTTCTGGATCGGAACTTTCGTTGTCGACCACGAGCACCTCGAAACGCGAATAGTGCGTTCGCGAGAGCAGACTGTCGAGGCAGGGCCGCAGCAGGTCGAGCCGGTCCCGGGTCGGCACGATGATGGACGCCTTCGCGTTCCGGCTCGGGTAGCGGCACCGCAGGATGCCGGGTGCGGAGAGCGCCACCTCGACAGTCGAATTCCGGTCGGTCTCAGCCAGGAATCGCTGGACCACCGCGTGCATCATCTCGGACAAGGCCGTGAGATCGCGCGAATAGGCTTCCCGCCGGTGAGCCACGACCCAGTGCGCGTTCCCGATGCGGGCTGCGTCCAGGCGATGGCCGAGGCGCAGCAGCAAATTCCACTGCAGCAGCCGGCAGGCATGTCCGACGACCGACGGCCCGCGCCAGCCGCCGCAGGCCTCGATCAGGCTGGACCGGAACAGGATCAGCGCCGAGGGCGGGCGGGCGAGGCAGGCATCGGGGTCCCAGCGGCCGTTGAAGCTCGGATCGTGCAGGTGGCCACCAGCAGACCGGACATCCTCGTCGCAGACGAGGATGTCGACCTGCGCGAGCAGGGGAAGCGTCCTGGCGATCCTCCCGGTCGGCACGAGGTCGCCGTGATCGATGACACAGGTGAAGCTTCCCCGGCAGCGCCGTTGGGATTGGCCGACTGCATCCGCGGCCGTCCGCGCGTTCCAGGCGCCGACCACCGGCAAAACCGGATCGGGCTGGCCCCTCGCCATGCCGAGACAGAACTGCGTGCTGGCGGCGCTGGTCGGAGCGAGAACGACCTGACCGAAAGCCGCGATCTCCTGCGCGAATTCCAGCAATCCGGCGCGCTCGGCCTGATCGAGTGGCCTGTCGATCACGATGATCACCGAGATGGACTCGTCGTGAGCCATATCGCTCGGCCGCGCCGGCGGGACGCCGTTCAAGCGCTCGCGCTCGTCCTCCCACCAAGCGTAAAGGTGAGGCGTACTCGCCGGCACGCCATCCGGGTAGACCGCCGCTAGCACGGAATGCCGCTCCGCCACCTCGGGCGAGCGGATCAGTTCGACGGCCAGATCGACCAGCGGAAGACCGCGCTCCCGTGCATCCGGCAGACGGCCGGCCGCCTGCCGGCACAGGATATCCGCACCGTCCCCCGTGCCTTTCCGCGCCTCGAACTCGGGCGAACGAAGGAAGTCCGCCACGAGCGATCCGAGGCCGCGTCCTCGGGCGAGGTCATCGTGGCAGGCTCTGAGTCCGCCCGGATCAGCATCGCGCCCCATGACGACCCGATAGAGCAGGGCCGGATCGGTGAACGACCTGCACTCGGCCGCATTAGCCGGATAGGCGAAGCCCAGCGTCGCCCGCGCGCCGAGATCCGCGATCACGCGATCCCGCATCGTCAGCGCGCGCAGGCCGAAGGCGTCGATCTCGCCGGCATCGACGCGGAGCCGGTCGAAATCTTCTTGCCGCTGCGCGGTCTCGTAGAGGATCTCCAGGGCGAAGTGATTGTATTCGACGCGGGGGCTCCGCCGCGCGAGTTCCGCGATCCGCACAGGCACCGGCATGTCTGGCGGGAAGGCTTCGCCGCTTCCTCCGCCCGGATCCGGGCCGAACACCTCGTCGAAGGTGGCGGCGTCGAGTCGGGCGAAGTGCCGCAGCAGCTTCGTCATCTCGAAGGCCGAGCGAAGATGCGTGTCCGTCCGGGGCGCGCTCATATTGGCATCGCCCGCGCGGATACGGAAGGCCGTCAGTTCTTCATCGAGTACGTGGATTGTGTGGCCCGCAATCAGCATGCGGATCCACATGTCGAGATCCTGATAGTTCGTCAGGCGTGGGTCGTAGACGCCGACTGCCGCATAGGCCTCGCGCCGGATCATGGCGGTCGGCGCGCACAGGCAATTGCCCTCGAAGAAGAACTGCCTCAACCAGCTGCGGCGCGAGAAGTCCCCGAGCTGAAGCGGTCGGCGAAAGTCGTTGTAGGCGACCGTCGGATCCCCCGCCTCGTCGACGGGCTGCGGCAGGCCGAAGACCAGGGAGACGTGCGGTTTCTCGTCGAGAAACGTCACCTGACGAGCCAGCCTTCCCGGAACGGCCCAGTCGTCGGAATTGAGGATCGCAAGATAGCGCCCGCGCGCCCGAGCGATCGTTGCGTTCATCGCGCCGGAGATGCCCAGATTGGCCGGTAATACCTCGAGGCGGATGCGCGGATCGTCGAAGCCGCGCACGATCTCGGCCGTGGCGTCGCGCGAGGCGTCATCGGTGACCACGATCTCAAAATCCTGAAAGGATTGGTCGAGCACGCTCGCGATCGTCTGCGCGACGTAGGGCGCGTGATTGTAGCTCTTGACGAGGACCGAAACGGTCGGCGCATCCGCTGTCCGGACCGGATACGATGCCGCCGATGTCACGCGCGAGCATTCGCCGCGAGCCTCCCACCAGAGCGGTCCAACGCAGGCCCGGTCGGGTGCGAAGCCGTCACGCGCGAGATCCGACGATTCTCGCTCCATCTCGTCCCAGAAGGTGCGCAGCCGCCCGCGGCCCCAGAGGTAGTGCTGGCCGTAGCCTTGGGCGACATCGGTGGTGCCCAGGCGCAGGGCCTGCGCTGCCTCTCTCTCGGCATTTCGCTCGAAGCCGAGATGCTTGTAATGCCACAGCATCATGGCGTCGCGCGCCGGCAGGCGCAAATCGCCGACCGGCTCGGCGGCGTGGCGCCCGGGGCCGAACCCGCTCTCGCGGACGGCGTCGGGATCGAAGAGGCTGAGCTTGTTGAACGCGATCCGCGGCCGCCCGCGGGTCACGCGCTCGGTCAGCAGGCCATGGTCCTCCGGCATCACCGGATGGTTCATGTCGAAGCCGAGGGCCGGGACAAGCGTCACCCCCCGCCGCTTCTGCTCGGCTAGGTACTCCGCCATCGCCCGCCCGCGGACGTGCAAATGCTCGTCGATGGCCGTGACGACAACCCAGTCCGCCCTGCTCCGGCTCTCCTTCCAGGCCTCGTCCTGGATGGCCTTGTGCGACAGCACGAAGGAGGCGGCATCGATCCGGTCGAAATCGCGCAGTTCGACCTTCGGATGCGCCGTCAGGATCTCGCGGGAGCCGTCCGTCGAGCCGTCGTCGTAGACGACGTAGCGGTCGACGAAAGCGTCGTAGTGCCGGAAGAAAAAGCCGAGCATGTCGGCTTCGTCCCAGCAGACCGTGTAGAGATGGACGACGGGCTTCGTCACGGAACGGGCAAGCCCTTGTAGCCGCCGATGTCACGGCGCACGATGCGTGCGGGATTGCCGAGGACGACGCAGCCATCCGGTACGTCACGGGTCACCACGGAGCCCGCGCCGACGACGGCGTTCCGGCCGATGCTTCGTTCCGGCAGGATGGTCGCGCCCGCACCGATCACAGCACCCGTCGCGACGCGGACCTGTCCCGCTATGACGACGCCCGGTCCGACCGACACGAAGTCTCCGAACTGCGCGTGATGGCCGATGCTGGCGCCACGATTGATGAAGGTGAAGATACCGAACCGCGAACTGCCGCCAAGGCTGCAGCCGGCGTTCACGTAACTGCCGGGGCCGAGGTCCAGCCGGCGCGGTGCGGCGACGCTCGGATCGATGAGGGTGAATGCTTCGCCGAAACCGGCCGCGGCGGCCTCTCGCGCGGCCGTATGGCGATGGGCCGGTGTGAAGAGCGGAACCAGGAACGGCACGGCCTTGAGGCTCGGATCGAGGTCGTCCGTCGTCAGGTGACGCAGATCATCGGGCAGGTAGCAGATGCCGGGGCGGTTGCGCACGCCGGCTTCGACCCGCAAGCCGGCCCGATGCAGGCTTTCGTCTACGTCGAGCAGCACCGGCGAGCCGGTCCCGAACAGGATCACGCCGCTCACCGTGCCGCGTCCTTCTGAGGACCGAAACGACGAACCGCCTCCGCGATGCGCTCGACGTTCCCCGAGGCGATCTCGGGCTGGATCGGCAGGCTGAGAAGCCGCGCGGAGAGAGAGTCGGTGATCGGCAGGGCGCAAGACGCCTGCGTTGCGAATGCGGGATGTCGCTGCAGTGGCGGATTGTAGTGAACGGCGGTTCCGATGCCGTCATCGGCCAAGTGTCGCGCCAATGCGTTCCGCTGCGGATGGGTGATCGCAAACTGGTGATAGACGCAGCCGGGATCGTCGGATGACATGTCGGCGCCGCAAGACGCAAGCATGGTCCGATATTGCGCTGCGATCTCTCGACGGTCTGCGTTGTACTTGTCCAGATGCTCGAGCAGCACGAGAAGGACGGCGGCTTGAACCTCGTCGAGGCGCGAATTGAAGCCGAGGCGCTGGCTGATCCGGGAATCGGCGCTCCAGCCATAGGCCCGAAGGGAGCGCACGCGCTCTGCCAGGGAGGGATCGTCGGTGATCACGGCTCCCCCGTCGCCAAGTGCGCCGAGATTCTTTGTGGGATAGAACGAGAAGGCCGCGGCGTGACCGAAGGTGCCGAGCCGTCGTCCGGCGAGCGATGCGCCATGGCATTGGGCGCAGTCCTCGATCAGGGCGAGGCCATGGCGGTCTGCAAGGCTGTGAAGCCGCATCACATCGGCGGCGCGACCATACAGATGCACCGGGACGATCGCGACCGTACGGGAGCTGATCGCGGCTTCCGCGGCTGCAGGGTCCATGCAGAAGGTCACGGGATCGACATCGACGAATCGTGGTGTTGCGCCGCAATGAAGGATCGCCTGCCCTGTGCCTGCGGCCGTCAGGGCAACGGTGATGACCTCGTCGCCAGGTTTGACGCCCGATGCGCGCAGGGCGAGCGCCAGAGCATCGGTACCCGAGTTCACGCCGACGCACTGCGAAGCGCCGATGTAGCCGGCAAAGGCTTGCTCGAATGCGCTCACCTTAGGACCGAGCACGAGACTGCCGCTCTTGGCGACCTCATGGATCGCATCCGCAATGCTCGGCCAGAACCTTGCAATTCTCCTGGCGGGGTCGGCTTGTGGGATCGGCGCGTCGGCGTAATGCGACATTATTTGTTCATAATTCCTGATCTGGCGCTTGCATAATATTTCGTCTCGGAGAACAGCTCCGACGCCAAGACTAGTAGAACAGTATTAGAAGTATTTCCTGTCATCCGGATCCACAATCCCGGCTTAAGCCACAGGGCTTGTCTGTCGGAGTGCAATTCAATTGTCGCCTGATGGAAACCGTCGTCAATGTCGATCGACACCATGCCATGAAGCACGACGATCATCTGTTCGGACGAGCAAGCGTGTTCCGCTCTGGGAATCCCTGGCGAGGGCATCTTGATGAAGAAAAACCTTCGCGCTTCGAACGGCATGTTCGTAACGTCATCAAAAGCGGTCAGCGAGCCGCGCTTATCTTCGTGGCTCGTCAAATCATAAAAACGAGCTCCGCTCGGTAACTTCATCGTTTTTCCGCAGGCTTGCATTTCGTGCGGGGGGGGCTCTGGGTTTGGGGTAGCGCTTATTAGAATTTACGATTGTCACGAAGCTTGCGCAATACGTTTGGCAACGTGCTCGCAAGCGCCGCCGACCTTGGTAGTATGGCAATTTTTATGGGATCATTTGGTATTTTTATTGCTGAATCATCCCAATTTTATCTGTCTTCTATACCAGACGGTGACGAATATCTCTTGTCGTCATCTTCTCGCGCGACGGCGCGGCCGGTTTCGTCCACCGAACGCATTGATCCCGACCACCGGTCGGGATCAATGCGCGCCCGTATTTGTGAGCCGGCTGTGAAAACGGGATGTGTCGGGGGTGCTGATCGGCAAGGACGTTCGAACGGGGAGGAAGCGATGTGGTCCCGGCTCAGCGCTGGCTCGGCCCTTTCGACGGTCATGGCCGGCGACCTGTCGGTCATCGCAGGCGATTCGATCGACGGCGCTAGCCATGAGGGGGCAGTAGCGGAACTGTTCCGTCGGGCCCGACGGCTCGGCACCTGAATGCTGCTGCCAAATTCGCCTGCGGCGTGCCTTGACCAAAGTCGTGCATCGGATGCGCACGATCCCGAAGCGCCGTCCAATGCGCGGCGTCATAGACCATATGCCGGTGCGCCATCAGAAAGAGATGGACGAAGCAATCGCCTGAGAGCGTATCATGTGACGACGAGCTGGTATCCTCTTTGTTGGAGGATACGCTAAGCCGGCTCGATCCATCGGAGTACGGCCGCAAGGCGCTCCGCCTGCGGCCGGGTCAGTCCCGAGGAGACGGTGTCGCCGTTGCGGAGGATCATGCAGGTGCCGTCGTCGGCCACTCGGATCTTGATCGAAGCCATGACGCGAACCCCCTGGCCGCTTCGCGACCGTTGGGCTGAAGCTTAACCGTTTCTGAATGGGAGGCCAGCCCAAGCGTGGCCATATTCGCTCTCGGTCCCGGGATTCTTGGGAGCGCAGGCTTCGGGCTGCATGCTGGCCGCCGCCGGTCTTCCGTCGATGGCGCGGTCGTTTCGACTGTGGATTCCGTCGCCGGGCCCGGCCTTGCGCGGCCGTGTCCCACCGGTGACGGGTGCGGTGCTCCGACGTCACCGGTCGTCTCACGCCTGCTGCGCCGGAACCCGGTGAATCGCCCGAATTCCGCGCCATGCCGGCGCTGCCTGCGTCTTCGCCCCGCCGGGAGGGATGCCCCTGCCCGGCCCCATCTGGCTCGGGCCACATGGCCGGCGTTGCCGACGTCATGGCGGAGACGGAATCCTGATCGAATCATGCGAATGCCTGGGTGGCGGTCCGATCCCAGGGGCTTGATTGTCCTTTTTCAGTCGTTGGCCGCCGCCACCCGAGGACACGCGCTCCGGAAAACGAAAAAAGGATTGCTCACGGGAATGTGAAAAGCCGATAGGACTATGCGGGAGCAGCAGCCTGGGACGCCGGACGCATGAAGGAAGTGACCGATACCGACCGCGCGATCGGCGAACGGATCACCGCGGCCCGGAAGATCGCGGGCATCTCGCAGACCACCCTTGCGAATGCGATCGGCGTGACCTTCCAGCAGGTCCAGAAATACGAGAAGGGGCTTAACCGCATCTCGGCCGGCAAGATCGTCGAGATCGCCAAGCTGCTCGGGATCAGCCATTCCGAACTGCTCGGCTCGCCGGACGATGCATCGGGGCTGCCCTCATTGTCGCGGGCGGCGGTCACCCTGGCTCAGGCCTTCGACCGTCTTCCCGAGAGTGCGAGTAAAACACAGTTGCGCCGGTTCGTCATCGCGCTGTCTGAAGATTTCGATAAGTAAAGCGGCGCCCGTCGAATTTTCAATCCCACGCCTTCGGATCGACCTTGCGATCGGCAGTGTCATGTCCCGACCTACCGGTCCGCCCCATCGCAATCCTGATGCTTCGCCGCCGCACGATTTGAGCATTTGATTGAGTTTTTAGTCTAGTACAATTATCTGCTAGATAATTTCGACGCGTTCTTGAGTCGTAATTAAATATAATAATGAATTTATACATTGTATTAATGAAAGTTGAATGAAAATATTCTGCAAAATGTGTCGAGTGAGCTTTGGATGATTGCGGCTCTGCGCAATCCTGCCCTGCTACCGGGAGCGATAACGCAGGCGGTTTTTCGATCGGTGCCGGGCCGGCCATGGCCTCGGCCTCCGTAAGCCTGCTGCGTCGTCGCCGAGCACTGGGATCGGGCTCCTTGCACGCGCTCCACCCGCCCATTCCATGCCCGCGGGACAGCGGATCCGATGAGGCTGTCGACGTTTCGACCCTGTGCCTTGCCGCGGATGCCATCGGTCGCTCGCGGGCGACACAGGACGTGGGCGACCTTGTCTGGACGAGGCACGGAGGCCATGGAGGACGAGGCGGCGTCTCGACCGTCGGCCGGCGAGGGCATGTACGGTTGCACGGCCCTGCGCGGCGTTCCGAAGTGTTGAACGTGAGCGCCGTTTTACGACCGCATGAAGGTTCGATTGGGCGCAGCCGGATCGAAAGTGGAAACGCAATCGCAACCGTTACTCGACAAACTGTCGCCGATTAGCCATGTGACTGTTCGGTGCGTCATCACGCGCCGGCCAATCTCAAAGACATTAGGGAAAGCATGACTCGCAATCGCGAGCGGCGGTCGTTCACCGTCGCAGCCAAGTCGAGCGGCCATCAAGGCTTCGTCTCCATTCCCGCCAAAGCGCCGCGGGTGCCGCAAGCCGCGGCCCGCAAGCCCGTGGCGCTCGATCCATGGGCCGTGCCGTCCGAGGCCGCGTTCGCATCTGTTCCGTCGGCTCCGGCCGATGCCGAGCCCCGGCGCATCCTGCCGAATCTGATCGCCTGGGAAGCTCCGCCTCCGGAGCCCGAGCCAGACGTCGCTCCGGAGCCGCCGCTCCCTCGAGTCCGGCGCGTCACGCCGCAGGGTATGATCGAGGGTGCTCCGCGCCCGAGGGGACGGCCGCGAAAGGTTCCGCTGCCCGTCGAGCCGCCGGCCCCCGTCATCCGTACGCCGGAGCCTGCTCCCGTTCTCGCCGCGCCCAGTGTCGCGCCACGGGCGCCGGCACCCGTGGCCGCCCCGCGCCGGGACCGGCCCGAGAGCCAGAATCTGCGTCTCGGCGAGCGCTGGAAACGCCGCCTCCCGCGCTCCTGCTGGTAGCCGCAGGCACTCCCTTCGGGATCGTCGGTGTTGGTGCGGACTGCGGGAGACCGCGTGTACCGCCCCAGTCCGTTGAGAACGTTGGCGTTCTCCGAGCGCTATCGAAGGGCTTTCTAGCGGGCGGCGAGGGCCGTTCGATGCGCCGAAGCATGCCTATGCGAGCGACTGCTCATCGTCGCTGAAATCCGTTGCGTGTTTATCGGTTGAAGAAAGCCGTTCGCAGACCTCGGCAAACCGTCTGAGTTGTTCCTCGGGCGTCAGTGTGGTGCCCCGGTCTCCGGTGCCTCCACGGATCGTCGCCAGCCCTACCGCTTTCAGCATAAGCCGAATCATCTTCCGAGCCTCCGCGAGTTCGCGTGGACCTTGCGTCGGTAACCGTTAACGATAGCGGCATGGGACGCGCCCGTTTTCATTGGCTATGGCGAGAGCAATCTACCGAAGAGTGAGACAACGACCGTGTTTCAGGTGAAGGGCATCGATCCGACCGGTCGCAGCGTGACATTCGCTTGCGGCACCGACGAGCAGGCAATGGAACGGACGTGGGACCTGGCTCGGCGTGGCTTCCGGGACGTCACGGTGGTCGATTTGAAGGGCAAGGAAACATCCGCTGCCGCCTTCGAGCAATCGCTGGACATCGATTGGATGACTGACTGAGGTCGCGTGTGCGGCTCATTGGTCATGGACGGCCCGACATCCGCTATCCGCCCTTCCTGATTGAAGGCGGCAACCTGTAGGGCGGGGCCGGCAGGTCGCGCGCGATCACAAAGGACGATGTTGCTCGAAAGTGGGCAGTCTCATTCGGACGTTGTCATCACGGATGAACGATCCAGGGCAGGCTCGTGGGTCTCACGGCTTCGCTCGCTGCAGCATGGCCTCGTAGCACCTCATCCTGTTTTCTCGGCGGGGACTCGCGCGTTCTGTAAGGTCGATGCCCGCACACATTTTTCCGGCAAAACAAGGCGTCGCTTAGTCGTGCGAGAGCGGACAAACTCCGTGCGCTACCCGAGGCGATGGGGCCTGCCTTTAGGTGCTCAGCTGCTCTACGCGACGCTCACACCACTCGGCCTGTTCCGCACAGGCCCGAGCCGCTTGGGCATTGCCGTCGCGTTTCCAATGGCGTTCCGCAAGACGCCAGTGCACTGCGAGGCGCTGGCAGGATTGGAGAATTTCGACTCGGCTCATCGCACTGCAACGAACTAGGCTGCAATTGTTTCCGATGCGGAGCTATCTCGCCTGTGAACAGGCTCAGCCCTAACGAATAATGCAGGGTGCCCTCCGCGATCGACCGAACCATCCTTGCCGTAGCGTGTTCTTCTTTTGTTCCAATCTGGATCGAGAGATGCGCTGTGCCGAGTACCGCCCCTGCCTGGAAGGATGCCTCTGCCTCGTGCCCGTATCGTCTTTCAGCGAGTACGCGGACACGAAGCCGAAGAAGACGCCCGTTTGGTTCTCTCTGAACGATGTTCGTCCGTTGTTCGCCTCCGCGGGTATCTGGAACGGCCGTTGGCTGATGAGATGATGAAGGAGGTCGCTAGAGCGCTTTCCGACCGAGTGGATGCCGGTCGGTCGTAAGAAAGCGCGTCATAACAATAGCCTAGAGCCGCCGGCCTGATGCAATCAGGTCGGATACGGCTCTAGGGGCGAGCAAAGGGGCGGCGACTGAATACTCGCCTGCCCCTCCCGGCAAAGCCTTTAAGCGGCCTCGGCCATTGGTGCAGGGGCCGGCGCATCCATCGCACGCAGATAGACCTCTAGTAGAGTCTCCTGCTCGTCGCGCTCATCCTTGTCCTGCTTGCGCAGCTTGAGGATTTCCTTGAGCACCTTCACGTCCAGGCCCTCACTTTTGGCCTCGGCGAAGATCTCCTTTTTCCCTTCCATCAGGTCCTTTATTTCCTCCTCGACGCGTTCGATGCGCTCGATGATGGTACGGATGCGCTCGCCCGCGACGCCTACCGTGTCGATGCTATCGGCCATGCCCTGCCCTCTGTTGGTTCGGGTCGGCAACGTCGCGGTTCGAGGTAAGCGGAGGGTTAAAGCCCCGTCGCCATTTGGCTCGGTCACTCGCCCTCTAACACATACCTCGGGAACAGCTTCAGTTCCTCGGCCGTGTCCTCCACAACCGGTGTCTCGTACCCATTGCTAACGTTATCGGATGTCCCTCGGGATGCCCTTGCGGACGAACCAATCCCCATTCGGGGCACGACTTCACGACGTCATCGGAATGGCCATTTGTCGCGAGGGGCGCCGAAAAACACCTGCGTGCCAGGATCCTGCTGGCGCTGTTCGCGATTTCAAGAGATTGGTGCGGACGGCGGGACTCGAACCCGCACGGCCTTGCGGCCGCAAGATTTTAAGTCTCGTGCGTCTACCGGTTCCGCCACGTCCGCGCATCGAGAGCGGTAGCGTCGGCGCGGCGCCAGATCAAGCTGGGAACGGTCAGGCTGTGTCGGGCGTCCAGCCGTAGAGCCAGGCGTAACGCCGGCTCATGCCGGCCGGGCCTAGGCGGCCGAGCACCGCGTTGCGAGCGAGGCCGACGAGCGGGCCGGCATGGTAGGTGCGGCCATTGGACTGCGCCGCCTTCCAGACCCGGCGAACCCGGGCCGAGCGTTCCCTGCCATAGGCGTCGAGCGCGTCCGGCACCTCTCCTGCAGCGCCCAGGCAGCGGGTGAGTACGGCCGCATCCTCGATCGCCATGGCGGCGCCCTGCGCCAGGAACGGCAGAACGGGGTGGGCGGCGTCGCCGAGCAGCGCCAGCCGGCCCGAGGCCATCGGGCGCGCCGCCGGGCGGTCGACGAGGGACCAGACCATCCAGGTGTCCGGCACGGTGAGCAACGCCAGGAGCGGCCCGGCCGCATCGCGAAAATGGTCGCGCAGGACGGCGGGGTCGCCGAGCCGCCCCCAATCGTCGTCGCCCTCGCGCTCGGGCACGATCGCGACGACGTTGAGCCGCTGGCCCGCTCCGATCGGGTAGTGCACGACATGGCGGCCGCCCCCGAGCCAGAGGCCGGTCTCCTCGCCCTGGAATTCGGGCGGAGCCGCCTCGCGCAGGATCGTCGCCCGCCAGGCGGCCTGACGATGCGTCTGGAGCGGGCGGGTGTCGAAGCGCTCGCGCAGGGTCGAGCGGACGCCGTCGGCCCCGATGGCGAGATCGGCCGCGAGCGTGTCGCTGCGCCCGCCGGCGACGCTCTCCAGGCTCAGCCTGACGTCATCGTCCGTCTCCGCGACCGCGACGACCTCCCGGCCGACGACGAGACGGATGCCGGGGCGTCCGCGCACGGCGTCGAGCAGCAGCGTCTGCAGGTCGGCCCGGTGGATGACGTAGTAAGGCGCGCCGTGCCGATCGCGGATCGCCGAGCCGAGCTCGATGCCGCCGAGCTTGCGCCCGCTGGCCAGCGCCCGGATCGCCACCCCCGGCGGCTCGTTGGCGGCGCGGCGCAGGGCCGGCCCGAGGCCCAGTTCGATCAGGATCCGGCTGGCATTCGGCGAGATCTGCAGGCCCGCTCCCACTTCCGAGAAGCCGGTTCGGCGTTCGATCAGGGTGACCGAGTGCCCTGCCCCGCTCAGGGCCAGCGCAGCCGTCAGACCGCCGATGCCGGCCCCGACGATGGCGATGGAGAGAGGCTTCACGACGGGGCTTTCCTATCGGCGGATCTCGAGACCGACGTCTCGAGATCGATCCGCCGCATCAGCGGCGACGCGCAGTCGCGCTTGCTCAACGGCCGCTTGCCGAACGGCCGATCGCTGGAAGAGTCGAACGTCACGTCCGTCGGTATCACTCGGCCGCGGCTCTCGCTTGCGGTGCGTCGTCGTTCCAGACGCAGGAGGCGGGCTCCGCCCCGTCCGGCTTCAGCTTGGGATCGTGCACGTACAGCGTCGAGCAGTACTGGCAGATGATCTCGTCGCCCCCGCCCATGTCGAGGAAGACGTGCGGGTGGTCGAAGGGCGGCAGCGCCCCGATGCACATGAATTCGCGTGCCCCGACCCGGACTCGCGCCACGCCGGCCTGATTGTGGAAATGAGGGACCGCCTTGTCCGCCATCGCGTCGTCCTGCTCTCGGGGCGGGGGCTCGCAGGAACCGCGGACCCCCGCGAACCGTCGGGATGAAGGTGCACGGGTCTAGCCCGTCGCCGGCCGCACGCCTAGGGGCGAGTGGTGAAACGGGACGGCGGCGAGACCTGCCCCTCGCTGTCCACCTGAGCACGAGCGCAACGAAAAAGCCCCCGGATCGGCGAGCGACCCGGGGGCTTCGTGGCGATGGGTCCCGAGGGACCGGGTCTCAGAAGGCGTAGCGAACGCCGGCCCGGCCTGCCTGGATCGTGTCGCTGGAGGCGAGTTCGGCGTCGTAGTTCACGAAGCCGGTCCAGCCGGGAGCCAGCTGCGTGCCGATGCCGACGCCGACGAGCGCCCGGTCGCGGTTGAGGCGGCGGCCGTCGACCGTGAACGGCACGGTCGGAGCCAGGACGAAGCTCGACTGGATCGTCCGGCCGATGTCGGCGAAGTCGTGGACGTAGGCCGCCCGGATCGCCAGCGTCACCGCCCGTCCGCCGAGATCCACCGTGGATTCAAGGCGGCCGCCGACCAGCGTGCGGGCCGAGAGGAAGTCCTGGGCCGCGACGTTCAGGTTGAACAGGCCGCCGGTTCCCTCGGTCACCCGGTCCTGACTGAAGGTCGAGACCTGGGCGCCGACGAACGGCGTGAGGATCAGGCCCGGGGTGTAGGCGTAGCGGTAGCCGGCCTCGGCGGAGGACAGGAACTGGTCGCCGCCGATGGAGCCGCTGGCTCCGCCCGGCTGCAGGACCTGCAATCCGGCGAGCGAGCGGTTGAGCCGGCCGTCGGCGTGGGCGTAGCCCACGGTGGCGATGGCGTAGGCCGGGCCGTTCGTGATGCCGCCGTAGACGGCGACCTGGGCGTTGTCGGTATGCGCCCGCTCACCGGTCCGGTTCACCGACACGTCGACCGAACCGTAGCCCGCCGAGATGCCGAGCACGGTGCCGGCGCCCGGATGGAAGTCGATGCCGCCGGCGAAGCCCGCGATCGTCTCGTGGCGGCCGGCCGCGTTGGCGGTCGAGTCCACGGTGCCGACCTGGCCGTAGCCCGTGGCCCAGATTCCGTAGCCGCGGGTCGCCTCGATGAAGCGCGGCTCCGGCACCGGCCCGCGGGTCGGCAGGTCGGCGGCGTAGACCGCCGGGGGCAGGGTGAAGCCGGTCGGGCCGGCCTCGAAGAGGGCGGAGTACGCCCGGCCCATCACCGCGTCAGTGAAGGCGCGGCCGGCCCGGAGCTGCGGATCGGCGACGGAGGTGTAGCCCTGGCCTGCGACCCGGTCGAGAATACCCGCCAGCGCCTGGTTGCTCTGGTTGTCGAGGAAGGTCAGCGCCGCCGGGTTGGCCGCGAGCAGCGCATCGACGCCGGTGGCGGCGTTACGCTGGTTTTGGGTCTGCGCCACGCCGGTGAAGCTCTGCTGGGCGAGCGTCACGTAGGCGTTGTTGGCGTCTGTCGAGGCGACCGGCCGCAGCAGGAACGGCAGGTTGCTGGCCGTGGCCGAGGTGAAGGTGCCGGCCACGCCGGAATTGGCGGTCAGCACCGTGTAGCGGCTGTTGGCCGTGTAGGTGCCCGGAGCGGTGTTGAGCGCGACGGCGCCGGACAGGTTGGCGAAACCGGTGACCTGGAGCTTCGAGGAGGCGCCGGCCGGGTTCACGTTGACCGCGAGGGCTCCGGTCGACGACTGTGCGTAGTTCCCCGCGACCGTCAGGACGCCGTAGGGCGACGCCGCGGTGCCGGGGGCGACGATGCCGGCGTTGCCGAGGTTGCCGTTGATGCGGCCGACGCCGCCGAGCGTGCCGGCCACGCCAACGGCGGTGTTGGCGTTGAGCGTCGAGTCGACCTCGAGACGACCGCCCGACACGGTGGCACCGCCCGAGAAGCTCTGCGTCGAGCCGGAAGCCAGCGTCCAGGAGCCGTCCGCCTGGGACAGGGTCGTGAAGCCGGCGACGTTGCTCGTCAGCGTGCCGGTACCGGTCAGGACGAGGGCGTTGGTGCCGAGGCCCTGCGCGGTGATGTTGCCGCCGATCGACGAACCGGTGCCGAGGGTGAGGCGGTTCACGGTGCCGGCTGCGGCCCCGGCGGCTGCGACATCGAGGAAGTTCAGGCCGCCGCCGATGCGACCGGTATTGGTGACGGTCTGGTTGCCGTTGCCGAAGAGCAGGCTGCCGTTGATGGTGCCGGCATTGGTGAGCGTCCCGGAACGACGGTTGGCGGCGGTCACGACGCTCGCGGCGGTCTGGTTGTTGACGTCGGTGATGCGCACGTCACCGGTGATCACGCCGCCTGCGCGGTTGGTGAGCGTGCTGACGCCGCGGCCGTTGGTGGCGACGGCGACGCCGCCCGCCGGCGACGTGATCGTGCCCGCGTTGTCGATGGTGTAGTTCTGCGCCTGGCCGGCGATGGCGCGGGCGCCCGTACCCGTGGCGACGATCTGGCCGCCGGCCCGGTTGGTGACCGTGTAGGCGAGGGTGTCGTCATCGGCATCCACGGCCGAGACGGCTTGGGCGCTGCCGGTCGCGATCGCGGTAGCGCTGCGCGTCGCCGAGATCGTACCGCTGTTGACGACGCTCATCGAGGTGATGTTCTCGCCCGCATAGACGGCTTGGGCACGTGCGGCCCCGTTCTCCGTGATGGCGATGGTGCCGTTGTTGACGACCGAGACGTTGGCGTAGGCGGCCGGATCGGCGGCGCTGCTGATCACGGTGCGGAGGCGGCCGGCGGTCGTGGCCGCGGCCGTATCGGACTGCGTGATGGTGCCGTTGTTGACCAGCGTCGTGTTCGAATTCGACAGGTTCACCGTCTTGTTCGCGATCGTGTTGTTGACCGTGAGCTGAGCGCCGGAACCCGTCACCTGGATCAGGCCGCCGACGGTCTGGGTCGTACCGGCGCCGAGCGTCAGGTTGCCGCCTGCCACGGTGAGGTTCCCGGAGATCATCTGCGTGGCGTTGTTGCCGATCGTCCAGGCACCGGCGGTCTGGGTGATGTTGGTGAAACCGGTGACGTTGCTGGTCAGCGTGCCGGTGCCGGAAAGGTTGAGGTTGTTGGTACCGAGCCCGCGCGCGGTGATGTTGCCGCCGATGCTCGACCCTGTGCCGAGGTTGACCGTGTTGACGGTGCCGGCGATTGCGCCGGCGGTGGCCACGTCGAGGAATGAGATATTGCCCGAGATTCGGCCGGTGTTGGTGATGGTCTGGTTGCCGTTGCCGAAGCTCAGGTTGCCGTTGATGGTGCCGGCATTGGTCACCGTGCCGGAGCGGCGCAGGTTGACCACGGTGGCGCCCACCTGCAGGTCTTGATCGAAGTTGCGCACGTCGCCGTTGATGACGCCGGTTGCGGTGTTGGTGACCACCGTATTGTAGGCGCGCAGCGTGGTCGCGTCGCCGGCATTGCCCGCATTCAGCGCGAAGGTGGCGATCGCCGCCTCGCCGGCGGTGGTGTTGCCGATCGTGCCGCTGTTGTTGATCTCGTACTGGGCGGCACGGCCGCTGATCGCGCGGGTGTTGGTGCCGGCGGCGGTGATGCGCCCGGCCGCGGCGTTGTTGACCACGAGCCGGTCGGTGTCGTCGTCGGAATCGACGCCGGCGACGACGGTGGTGCTGGCCGTTGCGGTCGTGCCGCGCGTCGCCGAGAGCAGCCCGGTGTTGTTGATCGTGAACAGCGTCGTGTTCTCGCCCGAATAGATGCCGCGGGCGATGCCGTTGCCGTTCTGGGTCACACTGATCGTGCCGCTGTTGTTCATCGTCGTGCTCGCGTATTGCGCGCCGCCCGGCGCGCTCGAATACGCGCCGTAGACGCGGGTCGTCGTATTGCCGGCCGGTGCCGTCAGAGTGATCGTACCGGTGTTGTTGAGCGTCGACAGGTCGCCCGCCAGGTTCACACCGAAGTTGTCGCGGTTCAGCGGCGTGGTGTTGGCGATCGTGCCGGCATTGTTGACCGTGCTCGTGCCATTGACCCGAACGTTGGTGAAGCTCGGGTTGGCTCCGGCGCTGGTCTGCTGCGATCCGACGGTGGCGCCCGTCTGGATGTTCACGGTCAGCCTGGTGACGCCCGCAGGAGCGACGAAGCCGGTCGGCGTGGCGTCCGTGCAGGTCACGGTCTGGCCGTTCGCGGGAATGGCAGGCGCGCATGCGGCATGGGCCCCTGCGACGGCGACGGCCCAGACGGGCACGCTCAACAGCAGAGACCTGCGCAGAGATACTGCAAACCTGTTAGGATTCACGACACTTCCCCCGACGTTGATTGATTATTTCGAGTCACGCCCGGCGGCAATGTACGCACGGAGGTCGCTCGCTGCCTGAAGCTTAAGCATGCAGTCGTATTTTATTCCAGGGACCTATTGAGTTTTGCATAAGAGGATTCGTCGAGGTTGCAAAAATGAAACAACGGCACCGGCTTTTTGAAGAATAGCAAAAGTATTCGGGAGGTATAAGAAAGTTACTCTGGAAAATAGGAAGATAAAAACGGGATATTTAGGCAATCCTACGCGGGGGCGCGGAGGTCGCACGATCGGCATCCGGGCCGGGCACGGCGGCTGCAGCCCTCCCCTGCCCGCGATGACAGAAACCGGCTCGCCCGATTCTCGCCTCAACAAAACGCGGTTCCGCTCAGGATTCGTCAACCAAATGCCTTCTATGGATCGGCATAGCTGAGCGACTGCACAGACGACGTGGAGACGACAACGCTTTCCAAACGGATCGGATGATCGATCACCGATCGGCAGAGCCGGTCGTCACTCTATTTCGTCGCTCAAGGTGTTCCTCGTGAGTTTCATCGTTACCGCGCGCCATACCGCCCGCGACGTCAGCTTCCAGCGCGGCTCGATGCTTGCAGCGCTGGAGCAGGCCCTGACCCTCGTCAGCTCCGGCATGGAGGGCGTCCTCATCCGAGACAGCAGCGGCCGCAGCCACACCCCGGCCGAATTCAGCCGCGCTCTCCTCGATGCCCGCACGGGCAAAGAGACGGCACGGCCGATCTCGCGCGCGGCCTGAGCCTGCGCCGGTTTTTCCCGCACCGCCGTCCGGACCGTTCGGCTGCCCGCTACAGGTGGCCAGAGCTTGGTAGCGCGTCGCGCTTGGCGGGAGACATGCTGCCCCACGGTTCGGGCAGGGGCCTGGCGTTGAATCCGTCGACCCATGCGGGGGTAGCGAACGCGACGGTCATGGCGCTCCGCTCGGCGCTGCGGCGATGAATCACCTCGGCCTTGTAAGAGACCCGTTGATCGTCTCGGCAAGCACGGCACCGCCGAGCATGGGCTCGGCCGTCCCGCTCTGTGACAACATCAACAGGCGCTGGACAGCCTCGGACCATGGCCCCGTCGTTGCCCACGCTCGTGATGACGCGGGCGGCAGACGCCGGCCGTCAACGAGGGTGCCGAAGACGCCGGTTCCGGTGAGGGAGCGCCTCGGCTCCCATCAGAGAAGCCGCGTGGGCTCATGGCGGTGGTGATCCGCGCTCGGCGCTGCACTCGCCTGCGTCGCCTCCACAGGGGGGGGCGGTGCCTCGGGTTCCTGAGAGGTGGGCGCGAGCGCGGGCGCAGCGTATGCACCCACGCGTCCCTCGGCCAAGCCGTGGTCCAGGTAATGGACGAGCGGGTTGACATTGGCAGCCTGGACGTCGGGGTTCAGCGCGAGATAGCGCTGCCCGTTGAAGCCCATGCTCGGCTCCCGCCCCTCGCGCCACCCATGCTCCAGATAATGCGCGAGCGGATCGGCCCCGCTCGCGGCGACGTCGGGGTTGTGGGCGAGGTAGAAGTCGGCGTCGAAACCGGGCATTCCGACGGGCTGAACCTGAACAAGGGGCGCCTCTTTCCGGCGGCCAGTCAAGCGGGCGAAAATCATGCCGAGTTTCCTAATGCAGAAGGCGGGCATTTTCAACTACACCCCGGCGTCAAATCGAGATGAAAAGAAATACGTCGGATCGCCTTAGATTTAATATCTAAAAAATTTCAATTCAAGACAATGGAAGAAAACGGACGTATAAATACATACGGTAACAAATTTGCATCAGATCTAAATTCCAATCTCAGTGGAGTATCGTCAGAAAAAATATTTACAGTGAAAGTAATCCAAGATTCGACGCCGCGGTTGATTTGGGATCGGAATGAGGTGTTGCTTGAAAGAGCTGAGCCTACAATGAGTTTGAGTTCCATATTGAAAGCAACATCACCATCGTCTTGCCGAAGAATGCCGACTTCATATACACCTGCAACTAGACGAAATTCGCCTGTTGATCTTTGAGAAAAATCTTGATTATCAACGAGTGAGTGCACTTTGTTTAAATCAACCAACAGCCCATATTCGTTTTTATAATCCAGCGCAGATTTGAGCTCAGCTATCGGGTCCCACCACATCTTATTAGATAAAATATTCCAGATTTCTTTTTTAGATGAAAACTCATTTGTGAATAGATCTGTATCTGGAAGATACGACACGAACCGCGAATGCCCCCCTAAAAGACTTATTATAAAATTCTGCATTTGTAGATTTTGAAAATCATTATTAATCTTACTTCTGATAAGTTTAGCGCAACCGCTCTGAAGGTGACGACGCCACGCTTGATCGACTATAAATCGCTCAAATTTATCTTTAAACTCGTCGTCAGAATCAAAAAATATACAGCTCTCGTCATCAATTAGCCAATTTATGTAAGTCTGATACTTTATAAATGGCCTATAAACAAATACAGGGCGTCCGCACGCAAGACTTTCGATGACTGAGTAACCATAGCCTTCGTTCGGTTTAATAGATAGAGTCGCAGATGCATCGTTCAGCAACTGACGTACCGCTATAGGTGGAAGCCATTCATAGTTTTCTAATACCCCTTCAGGTTGCGTTTCTACTAAACGCCTGAACATATCCGGTAGCGGTGCAGGTCTCTGATCGAGGCTGTTGCAAAACATTCGAATTAAAATGGTTTCTGGTTCGGTTTTAGGAGGAGACCAAAAATCAAAATCGACCCAAGGCCAATAATGAATCGAAGGAATCCCAAAACTTTGAGCTCGAACATAAGATGGATAATCAACAGCAATCAGTGCATCGAAATATCGAAAATCGTGGGGTATTGAAAAACCTTGCGTATATCCGCATAGTAACACAGGTTTGATTTCTTTCATACGATTCGCATGATTCCGCATTACTTCTTGACAGAATGGATGAGTGCAAATCAGCATATCGGGCGGAGATCCAAAGTATTCCGCCTCTTCTATGACTTCAAGCTCGATCCCCATATCGGCCAAAGCCGTCGGCTCGACATTGAAATTCCCATAATGCAAATGTTTTTGAAGGGTCTTACCTGGGACCTGAATACGGATATCCATGCCACGAGTTGCCAGAGCAACACTTTGGAGGGCGCCAAAATGAGTTGTCAGAAAGAAAACATATTTCATGTTGGGCCGCTCGATTTTATCAAAAAAATGATGTGATCGCACTTTTATATAGCAGATTATGCTTTTGATAAAACTTGATGTCCTGCAATATTTACATATTTCCACATACCATCGTGTATTTCAGATCCGATACGTTGTTCTACAAGCGCGCGAAATTTGTTAGAAATATTTCCATGTTCAGAGAAAGTCGTCAAGAACAACTTATTTTGAAAAAATAGAAACGGAACCAATCGTCTATTGTTATTATTCATGAAAGTAAAATAGCCTTCTGTTACTTCCGGCCAATGTGGACCGAAGAAATCATCAAGTATCGCGACGCCGCCGGCAGATAGTACATTTTGAGCTACCGATAGGTCATTGATGACATGCGTACGCGTGTGTCCTCCATCGATTGAAAATAAACGTACATTGTTTGGAAAATATTTCTTCAGATTTAGAGGGGTAATATTGAGACTATCTTCTGATTTAACAATAAAACTTTCACTTATTCCTGGATAATATTTTTCTATTGCAGCGGTGAATATTTCAAGTGAGCCTTGTCCAGATTTATCAAGATTTAAATCTTGCCGATCGAAAAGGTCGAATGCGCGGATAGTTTCATGATCCTGTCGAACTGCAGCTAAAAGCATAAGAAAGAGACCATGATGAACACCGATCTCGGCTATGTCGCCTACAACGCCAAGATCGCGCTGTATCTCATCGATTAAATCAATGATCATAGGCTGCCTATCTCCAACCCACCCCTGAAGTTGATGGCGAATTTCATCCAAGTAAATCTGAATCTCAATCCGCATTGTCTACTCCGTTCGACTGGATGGCCTCGGATATATGATGTATCATTCGGCGAGCTATAAATAATTTACTGTATTTATTTTGGGAATGATAATGGTTCAGAACTCAAAAATCTTTCGAATCTTATTGCGATGCTTCGCCAATCAAATTCTGCTAGTGCTATTTGTCTCGCTGTCGCGGAAACATTAACGCCAGCATCAGTTTTTCTGGTAAGATTTTCTAGAGCAGTAGCCAGTTCTTGAGCATCTTCGGCAAACAAACACCAGTTATCATGCGAAACACCTCGCCGACCGAATTCGTTGGCGAGGATAGGCACGCCTGCCCCCATGTAATCGAACATTTTAAGATTGGTGCCGGCTCCGGCAAAAATGAGATGTAGAGCAAAATCGGCCGTAGATAGCAAAACGTCGCGCACCTCCGAATCCACGAAGCCCAGCCAACGCTCTTGAAAACCGACGTCGGGCCAGCAGTCGCGATCGGCTTCCGCAATTGATCCCACTAAGAGCATTGTTCCACGAAACTCTGCGGCATGCAGCATTTCGCGTCCTCGTTTATAAGATTCTACGTTAGCTGCGTAAGAGCTCCCAAGAAAGATCCCGACCAACCCGCTCTTGATTCCAAGCGACGCTCGGACCTCGTTGCTTTCTTCGAGGCCAAGCAGGTTTGAAGGGCGAATATTTGCTCCGTTAGGAACTGTAGTTATCGGTTTAGTATGGAGGCCATATAGTTCATAGAGGCGTATCTTGTCGTCTTCGCTAACTGTCGTGACAAGATCCGCCTGCCTTGCGGCAAAATCTTCTCCATATTTTACTGCTTCAAGAAGCTCTCGAGTCAATGATGTATCTCTGCTGGATCGAAAATAGTTAGATTTAATGTCAAGCTCGACATTGTGCCCCTCATAGACGCGGGTCACGCGACTTGAAGCTATGGGGAAAGCAACTTTGGCTAAATAGGGATGCGATGCCACCAAAACGTCGCACTGGCTCACCTTTTCAGAAAGTCGCCTCAAAAATGAGGGTGAAAAACTATAATCAGTCAGACACAGCACATCGTGCAGCCAGAGCCCGGTGCGGTTTTGCATATAGTGGAAGTGCCGGGCGTCACCATAGCTCGCCGGTGGGACAATTACCTCCACGTGGTCGGCCAACCGATAGCGGCGTTCGCCGGCGAGGTTCCGGAAATCGTAGGCGAGGATCGTGATCTCGTGTTCCGTGGAGAAATTGCACCACAGATTCACGTAACGATTCTGGCCGCCGTCGCGCGGCGGCCAGACGTCGAAGGTCGACAACACGAGGATCCGCATCGCCTTATCGTCCGCCGACGACGTCGAGGAACCGGCGCGCCGTCGTGTCCCAACTGAATTGTTGCCGTTGCGAAAGGCCGCTTGCGGCCAGACGGTCACGCAGCACGCCGTTCGTCATCAAAGTGTAGAGACCGCGAACGAGGCTTTCGACCGAGGTCGGGTCGACCAGCAGCGCGGCCTCGCCAGCGATTTCGGGCATGCTCGACCGGTCGGAGGTCATCACCGGGCAGCCACAGGCCATGGCCTCGAGGACGGGTAGCCCGAAACCCTCGTAGAGGCTCGGATAGGCCGTGAACAGGGCTCCGGAATAGAGTGCCGCCAGGTCCTCGTTCGGCACGCCAGTTAGCACGTGGACCCGCCTTGCCAGCCCGAGACGCGCGATCTGCTGCATCAGCCCGTCCGTGCCCCATCCGGGCTTGCCGATCAGGACGAGGTCACAGGCCGGAGCTTCACCTGTCACCAGGGCCGAGAAAGCTTCGACGAGCCGCGCATGGTTCTTGCGCGGCTCCAGCGTGCCGACCGTCAGGATGTAGGGCCGCTGCTCCAGGCCGTAGCGACGGCGGGCGTCTACGATCTCTTTGCCGGGTCTGCGGGCGAAGGCCGGGTCGATGTCGATCATCATGGCGGTGACGCGGTCGGCTGTGACGTGCGTCGTGCGGACCAAGTCCTGCCGACTCGTCTCCGAGATGCTGAAGACATGGTCGGCATTTTCGAAAACGGCGACGTTGTTCGCGAAGTTCTGGCGCGCATCCGCGAAGAAGAACTCCGGAAACAAGACAGGGATCATATCGTACAAGATCGCATAACCCGGCAAGCGTTCGAAGCGTACCGGTAGGAAGTGGTTGGCCACGTAGGCGCTGACGCCCTGGCGCATGAGTTCGTGTTCCAGCTCGGCGGTCGCGGTTCTCAGCGTGAACCGTGCGGCCCGGGCGGCGACCCGGGCGAGGCTCGCATCGAACAGGCCATCGGCCAGCCGGTAGGTCATGGTCGATCCGATGCCGACCGTGACCTCGATATCGCCGTCGCCTGGCGGAAAAAGGTCCGTCGGCAGCTCGGCCGCGCCATCCGTCCAGCGCGCCAAGCCTTCCAGACCATGGACACCCCGCCTGAGCCAGGGGTGGTCGAGCCCGATGCAGGCGAGCTGTGCCCCAGCCTGGATCGCGATGCGGTCGATCAGCACGCCCAGGCGTCGCTCGTCGCCCTGTCCGCGGGTCATTGAGGGCTTGTCGGCTCGGCTCAGAATACGAAAGGAGCGCACCGGAGCGGGACCCTCGTAGACGACCTTGCCATCGACGATGGGGGCCGGGGTGACGAGACCGTCCACCTCGAAGCGAATGTTCGGCTCGTCCGTGGTGAGGGCTCGCTGCGACCGCCCATAGGCGGGCCCGACCTCTCCATGGACGATGTCTGGCCTGACCGAGAGACGATCCAGCAGTTCCTCTCGCACCGGGCCGAGGCGCGGGTCGGCAACGAGGACGAAACCGATGTCGGGCCGCGCCTGTACCACGGCATTCATCAGCCCGACCGCGACGTTGAAGATGCCGGCTGCAATTCCCTGCTGGAAGGCACCGCCGTCCATGGCGAGCTTCATGCCTGGGCCTCGGGGCGCTGCGGCTCGATATCTGCCTGGGACATGGGGAGACCTGCCTGCATCAGAAGGCTGCCGATACGTTGCGGATCGTTTCCGTCCAGCGCCGTGCGACCCGGGAGGGCCTGAAATCGGCCGCACGCCGCGCCTGCCCGGCCACGACCCGCGAACGTAGGTCGCGGTCCGTCGTGATCATATGCAGGATACCCGCCGCGAAGGCTGGATCCGGAGCGCTCATCAGGAAGCCCGCCCCGCCCATGGTCTCTCCGATCGCGCCCGCATCGGCCGCGATCACCGGGCAACCGGACGCAAAGGCCTCGACCAGCGGCACCATGAATCCCTCGTGGTCCGACATCGATACGAACGCGTCGGCGGCGGCGTAGAGCGTGCGGAGGCGAAGCGGCTCGGCATTGGTATGGAGCTGGAGGCTCTGCTCGATCCCGGCATCGGCTGCATGCTTCATCAAGGCGGCGAAGTATGCCCCGTCCCACACCTTGCCGACGAGATGGAGGCAGACCGTCGGCGCGAAGCCGTTCTTGAACGCGCCGACCATCGTCATCACGCGTTCGATGCGCTTGTTGGGGACGAAGCGGCCGACGAACAGGACGTTGACGTCGGCGCGCTCGCGGACCGAGAGCAGCAACTCGGGATCGATCCGTTCGCTGCGGAAGCTCGACGCGTCGAACAGGATCGGGATCGTCTTCACGTTGCGGTAGCCGCTCGCGGTCAATTCCTGGCAGTTGTAGTCGGAATCGCCTACTGCGGCGTCGAACAGGGACGACATGCGCGCGAGCTGTTCGCGCCCCCGGTCGCAGCCGTCGCCGAGCCAGCCGAGCCCGACTTCGTGAAAGAAGTGCCCGGGTGTGATGTTGTGGTAGACGATGATGCGGCGGAGCGGCAATTGCGCCAGCTTCTCGGCCGTGTCGTCCAGGAAGGAGAAGTGGATCAGCAGGACGTCGTCCTCACCGAAGGTCTGGCCCATCCGGCCGTTCAGGATCGCCGAGGCCGGCAGGACGCCCGGGGCTGCCGATTTGAGATGTGCGTCGGCACAGGCCACGAAGCTCGCCACGCCCTGCGCGATAAGCGATTCATGCAGCAGGGTGATCGACGTTCCGATGGCATCGCCGGTCACGACCGACGAGTGATACTGGATGACTTTAGCCACGCTGGACAGCGACCGCCGGATGATCGGCGCTTTTCGCCGAGTCGTTCGAAGCGCGCAGAAAAAGCAGCGCATCGACCCGTTCCAGGGCCTCCTCGATCCGAGCCGCAGCCGTTTCGGCGAAGGCGGAGGCCGAGAGGTCGAGTTCGTCGCGGTGCTGTTGAGCCGAGCGATCGAGTCCCTCGTCACGGTCCTGCAATCCCTGAACCTCACCCTCAAGACGCGCGACGCGCGATTCCAGGCGCTCGACCGTCGTGAGCACGGCGTTCAGCGTTTTGGACCAGTCCCGGCCAATCGTCTCCATCCGCTTCTCGAGTTCGAGAAGTCGAAGTAGCCGGCCATCCTCTGAGAAATGATCGGTCCCTTCTGTCGTCTCGCGCGATTTAACGCCGTCTGCCGTCGCCCGCGTACTGCGTTCGACGAGCCTGCGAGCCAGCTGCGAGAGGGAGGTCTTCTCAGTGGGATTCAGATCTATGGTGTCCATCCGGAACCCTAGTTGCGATCACCGTCGGGGGGAGCACTAGCCCACGAACGGTCGATCCGCCAAGTCTCCCCTAGCGGAAAGAACATTCGCTCTCACCCAGGGTCCACTCGAACCCCACGCTTGCCAGGCTGATCACCCGCCATGGCGAGACCCGTGAGCAGCGGTGCGATTGCGACGCCATCGTGACGTCCCGCTTCACCACCGCGGCGGGCGACGGCACCAAGCGCCCGATCAATCTGAAAGCAGTCGGAACCGCCATGATCTCACTTCTGCCGGAGGCAGAAAAGTCGAACAATCTGGCCACGCAGTCGATGGATATACTGATTAGAAAAACTATGGTGCCCAGGGACGGAATCGAACCGCCGACACTGCGATTTTCAGTCGCATGCTCTACCAACTGAGCTACCTGGGCGAGCGGCGGAGCGGCTGAGGCCCCGCGGCTGGAGCGGCGGTATAGTCAAGCGTCGGAGCGGTGTCTAGCGCCTCCGTGGCTCAATGTGAGCCGTCGGCGTCAGGCCCCTCCTCCGGCTCGTCTTCGGGGCCGGGAATGATGTAGCGGTCCCCGAGCCAGCGGCCGAGATCGACGTCCGCGCAGCGCTGCGAGCAGAACGGCGCGAAGGCCTCCTGCGCGGGCTTGCGGCAGATCGGGCACGGCGCGGCGGCCTTGCGTTTCCCGGAGCCGGTCGCGCCCGTCATGCCGGGGCTCCCCAGCCGCGGCGGACCGGAAAGCCCTCGCCTTCGAGGAGGCTCATGGTCTCGTAGAGCGGCAGGCCAACGACGGCGCTGTGGGAGCCAACGAGCTTGATCACGAAGGCGCCGGCGAGCCCCTGGATGGCGTAGCCGCCGGCCTTGCCGCGCCATTCGCCCGAGCCGAGATAGCCCTCGATCTCGCGGGACGAGAGCCGCTTGAAGCGCACCCGCGCCTCGACCAGGCGCTCGCGCTGGCGGTCCTTCGGCGAGAGGATGCAGACGGCGGTGTAGACCCGGTGCGGGCGCCCCGAGAGCAGCCGGAGGCAGTCGGCCGCCTCGTCGAGGCGCTCAGCCTTGGGCAGCACCCGACGCCCGACGGCAACCACCGTATCGGCAGCGATCAGATAGGCGTCGCGCAGGGTGTCGTTGCGCCGGGCCGCGTCGCGCGCGACTTCGAGCTTGGCCCGGGCGAGGCGGCGGGCGAGTTCGCGCGGCGATTCCGACTTGCGCGGCGTCTCGTCGACGTCGGCCGGCAGCAGCGCATCCGGCTCGATGCCGATCTGCTGCAGCAGCGCGAGGCGGCGCGGCGAGGCCGAGGCGAGCACGAGCTTCGGGACGGCGATTCCGCCCGCGGCTCCCGGCCTCGCGCCCCTCGCGGCATCCGTGGCGGCGGCTGGCTCGGTGGCGGATTGCGTCGTCACGGCGCTCATTCGGGGGTTCGCAGAAGGGGATGGAGGCCCGGCGCCGGAGGGGCCGGGGCGGCGCGGACGCTAGCGGAAACGGGTTGGCATGGAAACGCCGCAACGCCCTCGCGCTCCGTGGACAATCGAAACGGCTCTGCTATGGTTCGCGCCTGCATGAGCCGATGCAGGCGGCCTCCCCCCGGCGGGAGCCCGGCGCGGGCGTAGTTCAGTGGTAGAACGTCAGCTTCCCAAGCTGAATATACGGGTTCGATTCCCGTCGCCCGCTCCAAACGATGGTATTGAGGCAGATCTGTCGCGGGCCGCTCCCAGGATTCGGTGCGGCAGCCCGATGTCTTCACTTTGATGTTCGGTCGTGTTCTCGCGGTAACCAGAATTCGAGCGATCCAGGGTTGCGGATCTGTTCGGGCGCACGTGGAAATTCTACAATCCATCGTGTTGGCGGGTCTCGCATTTCTCCAGTCGCTGCCCTAATCTTTCTCGTAACCCGCTCGTTCGAAGGGGGTGCCAGGGAGAAAACCGATGGAGCGCAGTCGCGACCTTGATCCGGTCGAGACCCGGGAGTGGCTCGATTCGCTGGACGGCGTGCTGGATGTCGAAGGGCCGGACCGGGCGCACTTCCTCATCGGGCAGGTGGTCGAGGAGGCGCGCAAGCGCGGCGCACCGGTCCCGTTCTCGGCGAACACCGCGTATCTCAATACGATTCCCGTCGACAAGCAGGACCCGCATCCCGGCGACCGGGCGATCGAGCACCGCATCCGCTCGGCGATCCGCTGGAACGCCATCGCGATCATCCTGCGGGCGAACAAGGACTCGTCGGAGCTCGGCGGCCACATCGCGAGCTTCCAGTCCTCGGCGACGCTCTACGACACCGGCTTCATGCATTTCTGGCACGGCGACTCGCCCGAGCGCGGCGGCGACCTGATCTACGTGCAGGGCCATTCCTCGCCCGGCATCTATGCCCGCGCCTTCCTCGAAGGCCGGCTGACCGAGGAGCAGCTTCTCAACTATCGCCAGGAGGTCGACGGCAAGGGGATCTCGTCCTATCCGCATCCCTGGCTGATGCCGGATTTCTGGCAGTTCCCCACCGTCTCGATGGGCCTCGGCCCGCTGATGGCGATCTATCAGGCGCGCTACCTGCGCTACCTGCACCATCGCGGCCACGCCAACACCGACGGCCGTAAGGTGTGGGCCTTCATGGGCGACGGCGAGATGGACGAGCCGGAGAGCCTCGGCGCTATCTCCATGGCCGCGCGCGAAAAACTCGACAACCTCGTCTTCGTCATCAACTGCAACCTGCAGCGCCTCGACGGGCCGGTGCGCGGCAACGGCAAGATCGTCCAGGAGCTCGAGGCCGATTTCCGCGGCGCCGGCTGGAACGTCATCAAGTGCCTGTGGGGCTCGGGCTGGGACGCGCTGCTGGCGCGCGACACCACCGGCATGCTGGCGCGGCTGATGGAGGAATGCGTCGACGGCGAGTACCAGGACTTCAAGTCGAAGAACGGCGCCTACATCCGCGAGCACTTCTTCGGAAAATATCCCGAGACCGCGGCGCTGGTGGCCGACTGGAACGACGACGACATCTTCCGCCTCACCCGCGGCGGCCACGACCCGTCCAAGGTGTTCGCGGCCTATTCGGCGGCCTCGAAGCACAAGGGCCAGCCGACGCTGATCCTCGCCAAGACCGTCAAGGGCTACGGCATGGGCGAGTCGGGCGAAGGCCAGAACATCACCCACCAGCAGAAGAAGATGGGCGAGGCGGTGCTGCGGCAGTTCCGCGACCGCTTCCAGATCGATCTCACCGACGCGCAGATCACCGAGATGCCGTTCATCCGCTTCCCCGAAGGGAGCCCGGAGATGAACTATCTCAAGGCCCGGCGCGCGGCCCTCGGTGGGCCGCTGCCGGCGCGGCGGCGCAAGTCGATCGACCTGAAGATCCCGCCGCTCTCGGCCTTCAGCGCGCAGCTCAAGGAGACGGCGGGTCGCGAGATCTCGACCACCATGGCCTTCGTGCGGGTGCTCAACACGCTGCTGCGCGACAAGAACATCGGCAACCGCATCGTGCCGATCGTGCCCGACGAGAGCCGTACCTTCGGCATGGAGGGCATGTTCCGCCAGTTCGGCATCTTCAGCCAGGTCGGCCAACTCTATCGGCCGGAGGATGCCAACCAGCTGATGTACTACAAGGAGGACGAGAAGGGTCAGATGCTCCAAGAGGGCATCAACGAGCCCGGCGCCATGTCCTCGTGGATCGCGGCGGCGACCTCGTACTCGACCTCAAATGCGCCGACGATCCCGTTCTACATCTACTACTCGATGTTCGGCTTCCAGCGGGTCGGCGACCTCGCCTGGGCGGCGGGCGACAGTCGGGCGCGCGGCTTCCTGATCGGCGGCACCGCCGGGCGCACCACGCTGAACGGCGAAGGGCTGCAGCACGAGGACGGGCACAGCCACCTGTTCTCGGCGACGATCCCGAACTGCGTCTCCTACGACCCGACCTTCTCGTACGAGGTCGCGGTGATCGTGCAGGACGGCCTCAGGCGGATGTTCGCCGAGCAGGAGGACGTCTTCTACTACATCACCGTGATGAACGAGAACTACGAGCACCCCGGCATGCCGGAGGGGGCCGAGGCCGGCATCCTCAAGGGGATGTACCTGTTCCGCGAAGGCACGGGGAAGACGGGCGGGCCGCGCGTCCAACTGCTCGGCAGCGGCACCATCCTGCGCGAGGTGATCGCGGCCGCGGAAATCCTGGAGGCGGAGCACGGCGTCGCCGCCGACATCTGGAGCTGCCCGAGCTTTACCGAGCTGCGGCGCGACGCCATGGCCGTGGAGCGCTGGAACCTGCTCCACCCCACCGAGACGCCGAAGACGTCTCACGTCGAGACCTGTCTCGAAGGCCGCAACGGGCCGGTGATCGCCTCCACCGACTACATGCGGCTCTTCGCCGACCAGATTCGGCCCTACGTGCCCGGACGCTACCGCGTGCTCGGCACCGACGGCTTCGGCCGCTCGGATTACCGGGTGAAGCTGCGCGACTTCTTCGAGGTGGACCGGCGCTGGGTCACGGTGGCGGCGCTACATAGCCTCGCCGCCGAAGGGACGATCCCGATGACCAAGGTGGCCGAGGCCATCGCGAAATACGGGATCGACCCCGAAAAGCCCGGTCCCTGGACCGTGTGACGTCCGCTCCGTCGCCTCGGCGGGCCGCCGGGGCGATCCTCTCGATCGCGCTCAGACATCAGACCAGGGCCCGGCAGAGGCCCGTCGGCTAGGGAGATTGCAAGTGGGTATCGAGGTCAAGATTCCCGACATCGGCGATTTCGCGGACATCCCGGTCATCGAGATCTTCGTGAAGGAAGGCGACACGATCGGGCCGGACGACCCGCTGGTGTCGCTCGAATCCGACAAGGCGACGATGGATGTGCCTTCGCCTCAAGGAGGCGTAGTCGAGAAGATCCTGATCAAGATCGGCGACAAGGTCAGCGAGGGCGCCCCGATCCTGATGCTCAAGGGCGAGGCCGCGACGGCCAAGGGTCCGGCCTCCGCTGCCGCCGACACCGCCGCGGTCGCCGTCAAGCAGGAGGAGCCGGTCCCCACGGCGTCGGCGCCGCCCTCGGGTCCGGTCGCCCAGCCCTCGGCTTCGGGTGCGCCCGACTTCTCGAACGTCCACGCGAGCCCCGCCGTGCGGCGCATCGCCCGCGAGATGGGCGTCGACCTCAACGCGGTGAAGGGCACAGGCGAGAAGGGCCGCATCACCAAGGACGACGTGAAGGGCAGCCTGACCCGCTCGGCCCCGGCTGCGGCCGGCGGCGGCGCGGTCATGGCGTCGGGCGGCATGGGGATTCCCGAGATCCCGGCGGTCGACTTCTCGAAGTTCGGTCCGATCGAGATCAAGCCGCTGGCGCGGATCAAGAAGATCTCCGGCCCGCACCTGCACCGGGCCTGGCTCAACGTGCCGCTCGTCACCCATCAGGACGAGTCGGACATCACCGACACCGACACATACCGCAAGGAGCTCGACACCGCCGGCAAGGAGAAGGGGTATCGCGTGACGCTGCTGTCCTTCCTGATCAAGGCGGCGGTCTCGGCTCTGCGCCAGCACCCCGAGTTCAACGCATCGCTGAGCCCGGAAAAGGACGCGCTGATCCTCAAGCGCTACTACAATATCGGCGTCGCCGTGGACACGCCGGACGGCCTCGTGGTGCCGGTGGTGAAGGATGCCGACCGCAAGGGGCTGGTCGAGATCAGCCGCGATCTCGGCGACCTCTCGAAGAAAGCCCGCGACGGCAAGCTCGGCGCGTCCGACATGCAGGGGGCGACCTTCACCATCTCGAGCTTAGGGGGCATCGGCGGCACCGCCTTCACGCCGCTGGTCAACGCGCCCGAGGTCGCCATCCTCGGCGTCGTGCGCTCGAAGATGGCCCCGGTCTGGGACGGAGCTGAGTTCAAGGCCCGGCTGATGCTGCCGCTCTCGCTGTCCTACGACCACCGCGTCATCGACGGGGCGCTCGCCGCGCGCTTCTCCCGCCACCTCTGCCACACCCTGGAGGACGTCCGCCGCCTCGTCGTCTGACGGGTGGTTCGAACGACAACCGGATGCGGATAAGGCGTGAGGTGAGGCCATGAGCAACGACGTCAAACTGCCCGATATCGGCGACTTCAAGAATATCCCGGTGATCGAGGTGAGCGTCAGCCCCGGCGATCAGATCTCGGTCGACGACGTGCTGATCGTGCTGGAATCCGACAAGGCGACCATGGACATCCCGTCCCCGGTCGCCGGCACGGTGGCCGAGGTGAAGGTGAAGCCCGGCGACACCGTCACCCAGGGCGACGTGATTCTGGTGATGGCCGAGACCGCCGGAAGCGGGGCGGCCAAGCCTGCGGCTGCCGCCGCGCCTCCGGCCGCCGGCAGCCACGGTGCCGGCGAGGGACAGGCCGGCTACGGC